>JAZRTL010000168.1:0-2348 GCA_045652025.1 Eubacteriales bacterium | reverse complement strand
TTTTCGCCTCCGCAAGCTCGCTTTTCGCCTCTGCTGCGATTTGCGCGCTAAGACGCTCCAACCCGCTAATTCGGTTTTTAACCAGCGAAACTTTTGTGTCGATGAACTTCGTTGTCGAAACTGCTTGCTCGTTTTTTGCGCTCTTGCAGGGCGGCGATTGCAAAGCCGTTATTAAGGTGATCGTTGTTGGGAAAAAGAGCGAATCGACCCTTTGAGGATCTAAAAAGCTGTGCGATGCGATATATCCAACCGCCCGTTCGGATGCAATCTGCTCGATAGCGTTAATAAGCTCGCCGTTCGCCTTGCCGCTAATAGTTATAAGATTTTCGACATCCTCAAAAACAGGTAGCGTTTTCGTTCCCTCGGCGGTGATAGCGGTCGAAAACAAGGATTTTCTTCCACCGCTTTCCCCAAAAGCGCGCTCGCCAAGCTTAAAAGCAAAGGCATCTAACCGCTTTCTGTCGATAAACGGGGTTAAAATCTCGCGCATAAGGTCGCTCGTGTTGCCCATCGCCGAAAGCGCTCGGCTCGCGTTTTTATAATGGCACGCCTTTAAATCGGTAAGCCCAATTATCCTTGCGCGGTGGGGAAGTATATGCTCCTCTTCCCAGAATTGCCCAAGGTTAATAATGCTTTCCCTTGCACAAGGGTATTTAACGTCCAAAACGTGTGGGGCGGTGCCATCGGCAATCGCCGTTTTAAGCGCGGGGAAGATAACGCCATCGAGCGAATCGGGGTCTGCCGAGCAACGAATTATATCGTAATCTATTCCGCGCGCCTTCGCGTCGGCGGCAATTTTCCTCATCAACGTGGATTTCCCGCAACCGCTCGAGCCCTTTAAAATATAAAGACGTTCGGTTTTCGAAAAAATCTCCTCGAACAAAGATTTAAAACCGTACCTTGTGTTTGCTGCCGCAAAAAATTCCAAACCGACCACCTCGAAAAATTCTTACTATGCTTTAATATTCTATTCCGCAACACGAAAAACGGTTAATTTATATCAACACGAACGCTTGTGTAGTCTTCGGAGTTTTTAATGAAAAACTCTAAATATCCATCGCGCAAGGCAAAGGCGTTTTTGTTAAACCGCTTTAGTTGGTCTTTTTGTAGCTTTGACGTTATTTCCTTTATTTTATCCTTGGTCAAAAAATCCGTATATAAGCACTTTTTGCCGTCGCGTTTTGACCATACTTGAAAACTTCGTTCTTTGCTCTTTTTATCTCCGTAAGAAAAGGAAACTTCTAAAATTATAGAAATATATTCGGTGCTTTCAAAGCTGTTTTCCCAATGCATTACCGCCGAATAAGGAATAAAACTTTCCTTGCTTTCGCTGTAATTCTTGAATGCGGCTTTTTTAAAATCGTTCTCGGAATATTCTAAAATCGCGTTGGAAACGCTTTTATAAAAAGGCGCGGCGAAAAGCGATAGCTTGTTTGCTTTTTTGCATTTAAAATCGGGAAATTTAAGGTTAACGCGAACTGCGGCAGTACCGTCGGCAAAAAAGACGTCCTGTTTAATTTGCCCCTCTGCAACGGTAAGCTCGTTTCTTTTTGTAAATAGCATAAATATCACCGATGATATTCTATTCCGTAAAAAAGAATTAAATGCTTATTTTTCAAGCCGCTCGCGCCGACCGAGCGTTCGCTTTGGCGAGCAAAAAATGCCGTCCTGCATTGCGCGCGCATTGAATGGGATTAACGGATAGGTGTATCGAACGCCGAAGCTTGTTTTGCAACAAAGCAAAAGCGCAATGCATATTGCCGAAACAAACAAACCCGCCACCCCCAAAATTTCGCAGGAAATAAGCACTATAAGACGTGCCAACACTATAACGTACATATATGCGGGCGTTATAAAAGCGCAAACTGCAGAAAAAGCAACGGTTATAACACCAATCGAGGAAACCAAGCCCGATTCAACCGCGGTGTTCCCCAAAATTATCGAACCGACTATCCCAACGGCATCGCCCACCGTTCTTGGCATTCTAACGCCTACCTCTCGAAGAAGCTCGAACAAAACGAGTATCGCCAAAATTTCCCAAAAGAACGAAAGCGGAATATCCTTTCTTGCGTCTTGAATAATGCCGTAGAACTCCGGCGGTATAATTTGAGGATTGTAATTAATCACCGCACAAAGTATCGCGGGCGCAAATATAGCCGAAAGAAAGGCGCAAAACCTTAAAATACGGATAAAGGTTGCATAAATAGGGGTGTGGAGATAATCGTCGGCGGATTGAAGCCCTTCGATGAATAAAAACGGAAGCGTTAAAACGAAAGGACTTCCGTCAACGATAACGGCAATTCTGCCTGCCATAAGCTTGCTTGCAACCTTGTCTATCTTTTCGCTGC
>JAZRTL010000167.1:0-2394 GCA_045652025.1 Eubacteriales bacterium | reverse complement strand
AAGAATGCCGTAACGCTTGCCGTATTTACCGCTAAAAGCGCACAATCCCGTCGAGAATGCAAGTCCGTTAAGATAACCTTGGGTAGATAATGTCCACGGTACTTCTAATCCCATCACAGAGCAAACAATACAAACAACTACCGATAGTAAAACGTAACCGAGCGCAATCGGAGCTACGGTTCTCGGTTGCTGGCCATCTGCGGAAAAGGTTAACGCCGCAAAAACTATACCCGTTGTTGCGCCCGTAAAGCCAATACCTTGGGGCAAAAATCCAAAAATCTCGGGTAGTATAAAAACAATATTTAAATATGCAAGAATACAAAAGCCGTAAACGCCAAAGTTTATAAGGCAAACGGGCATACCGAATTTATCGATAAAGTCTACACCGTAGCTAACGCTTTTTAAAAGCTCTTTATAGCCCCTAAAGCTATTTCGGTTAAATATATAACCGAAGATAATCGCCGAAGCAAACAAAAATATAAAGAAAACGTTTATAAAGGCCCTATATCCATATTGGAGCGCATAATATTCGGGGTTATCTATCTTTACAACCTCGGGTGCACTAACGCCAAGCGTTTCGTACATAAAGGAATAGACAAAAATACCTAAAATACCTATCGCTAAGCCCGCTTTATACATATTAAATCCGCGGTGCATTGCCGTTGTACCGGGGAGAAGCGCAGGAACAACAAAACCCGCAGCCAAACCGAAAAGGATAGCAAGAATAACGCCTAAAACGGTAACGCGAACTTCGTTTG
The DNA here is from genome assembly GCA_045652025.1 of Eubacteriales bacterium. Taxonomy (GTDB): domain Bacteria; phylum Bacillota; class Clostridia; order Oscillospirales; family CAG-382; genus Coliplasma. Next base: position 1,636 of record JAZRTL010000167.1, on the reverse strand, counting down.
TTGTAAAGGTATCGTTTATAGTATATCTAAAAACAAAATCGCTTATAAACGGTCCTAACGCGGTAGAAAACAACGCGGTATGTACGTTATCTGCAAAGGATTTTTTACAAACAAAGCAAAATAGCAACACGCCGAAAATTGTCGGCCACATATTCAAAAAGTTAAGACCATAGAAGCAATGGGCTACAACGAGCATATAGCCCGCAAGCGTTGTTGCCTTTGCCTCCACCCTACTTAAAATAATTATAACGTTCGTTGCAAGACCGCAAACTGCGGCATTAAAAAAGGAGCTGCCAAGCCCGCCAAGAGCAAAATAATCGGTAACGAGCTTAGAGGGAGATGTTAAAATTCTCGCTATATTTTGCCAAAAATCGACCTCGTTAGTATAAACAACAGCGATAGGAGTTGCAATAATAAAGCAAACGGTTATAAAAATCGTATAAAAATTTATTAACTTATATGCGCCTTTTGAATGGTGCTTTTCGGCATCATAGGCGGAAATTCTATTTGTTTCAAAATGCGGCAGTTGCATATAGCATCCTCCAATTTGATTTTGCTTAAAAATAATATCACAAACTAAATTCTTATACAATGTTCTATTTTAATATATTTTAAGTGTTTTTGTATTTTATTAGTGTTATTTATTATAAAATACCCCGTGGTTTCCCACGGGGATTAAATATTTAGTCGATAAATTTAACCGCAGTACCGTAAACGATAACCTCTGCCGCAGCTTGCATAACCGCCGAGGAAGCAAATCTAACGCTAACAACCGCATCTGCACCGAGTGCTTCTGCTTCTTTAATCATACGCTCAGTGGCGAGATCTCTCGCTTCGTCCATCATTTCGGTATATGCCTTAAGCTCGCCGCCAACGATAGTTTTAAAGCTTTGCATAATATCCTTGCCAATATGCTTGCTTTGAATTGTAGAGCCGCGAACAAGGCCAAGCGTTTCTAAATTCTTTCCGGAAATATAATCGGTCGTTACTAAAATCATAACCTTCTCCTTATAATAACAGATAAATTTTGCTTCGGTTGGGAAATTGGCCCGCCCTGGGGGACTCGAACCCTCGACCTACGGAATCGGAATCCGTTGCTCTATCCATCTGGGCTAAGGGCGGTTTTTGGTTTTATATGAAAATATATAGTAAAATAGCCAAAATATCAAACTTATTATAACATAAACGGTTGTGAAAATTATGGTTATAACACCTGCGCCGATAGTGCTATTATAAGCAACGGTATATATTACCTCCGAAATCACAACACTTAAAAAAGCGGGCAGGAGGCAACATAGCGCATCTAAAGTAATATACTTTAATATTTTATTCACGCGGAACCTTTTTATGTATATAAGCGATACCCAAAACGGTACGGTATATAAACAGAAAATAGGAACGGTAACCAAAAGGATAAACAGAAAATTATCCTCTACGCTTAATAACGAGGAAATTAACAAATAAAGTTGAGAAAGCAAGGCGCAAAATACTATTTTAATAATAAGCGCCGATTTTGAATATAGCTTATCCATTATTCTCGTTTTGTCTAATAGTAGAACGTTTAATTTTACCGCTTATGGTTTTAGGAAGCTCGGTAACAAATTCAACAATTCTGGGATACTTGTAAGGAGCGGTA
>JAZRTL010000166.1:0-5559 GCA_045652025.1 Eubacteriales bacterium | reverse complement strand
ACCGCGCTTGATACTAAAGCTCCTTCTTGCTATGGCACGCTTGTATTCGACCTTGATTTTGTTGAATGCAACCGCACAATCCAAACCTACGAGTTTTACGCTTTAACCGATTTTGACGACGTTGAAGAAATCGGCAAGAAGAAAATATCGCTCGGCGGAATTAATTTGTTCTTTATCGAATCGATTGCTGGCGATAACACCTATTATTCCGAAATTATCGCGCTCGACGAATTTGAAAACGATTATAATATCGATAACCCAAAGGAATATACCGAGCCCACTTACGAAAAGTTTAGCATTTTAGGTTATTCCGGTCTTAGCGGTAACGTTAATTACGGTATTGTAGAAGATGCTCCGGATTTTGTTAACGTAGAGTTAGACCTTTTATCGACCGAGGGCAGAAGAGAAGTAGAGGGCGGAGATAGCGTTACTATCGACGTTAACAAGCGATACGATTTCTCTAAAGGCAACCGACTTTATTTTGGCGTTAGAGCAGATAAATACGTCGCTTGGGATTTGGTTATTGAATATAACGATGGCTCGATTGATTTTGTTAATAACGAATTGATTAGAAATCAGCTCGGCTTTAATTCCGAAAGCTATAAGATAAGCGGATTTTGGTCGGGATACGTTGATTTATCCGAAATCGTTAGCGGAATTAAAATTATTAAAGACGTTAAGTTTACCTCGTTAAATAACAACAAGAGCGCTGTTTTGGAATATTTATTCTTCGGCTCGTCGGATGCAAGTTCGATAACCCTTGTTTACGATACCGACGTTATCAAAACGATCGAATGCGAAATTGGTAATAAGCTCGAATTACCGACCTTAAATAAATATGGCTATACCTTCGATGGTTGGTTTACAGAGCTTGAAAACGGCACTAAGATCGAAAATTCGCTCACCTTTGGTAATAAAGAACAGGTTGTCTACGCAAGATATACCAAAAAAGAGGTTGAACAAAAGAATACCGTTACTTACGATAAAGAAATCAACTTAGAGCGCGTTTCCGTTTGGAAGCTTGTGTTCGTTGGTGTTTGCTTGGTATTTATGGCAATAGTTATTTTCGTATTAAGGTATAAAATCAAAAAATCTAAAGTCGCAAAGGAAAACTAAAATGAAAAAGATACTCGCTGTATTATTTGCAATAATTCTACTTGCCGGAGCTGTTGTTACCGCAAATGCCAAGGCGGCAGACGTTGGTCTTAGTGTTACCTATTACAAAACAGACAAGGGCAACATTATTGCATACGCTTCTATTATCGATATTATGGACCCCAACGGCTTGTGTGATATCGAATATGAAATTAAGTTCGATAGTACCAAATTAGAATTTGTTTATGCGGAAGTAAATATGCCTAAGCAATGGAAGCAATTCGAAAAGGACGAATATGCCGAAAACCTCTCCTATAAAAAGGACGAAAACACTTTTATTTGGTGTGTGTTAAACACCGTTGAGGGCTATGGCGTTAAGGAAAACGATGAATTTTATATTAAGATAGAATTCAAGCCGCTTACCAACGAAGAAGCAAACGTTGATTTTAATTGCCATTTGGTTGTTAACGATAAGGTAGAGGAAATTTCGGGTACTTCCCAAACATTAGTTGTAAATAAGCCCACCGAAAACAATAATTCTACCGAATCGAGCGAAGGCACCGATAGCGATACCTCTAATACAGAGGTTAGCAATATCGAAGGCACAACCAGCAACGATACAGAAAATAGCGCACCCGCAACCAGCGAAGGCAGCAACACCGCAAACAATTCTCAAACCACCGACAATGCTGACCAAGGCAATGAAAACGATAAGGATTATACCGTAATTTACGTTTCTGCTATTGCCGCAGTTGTTGTAATCGGTGCGGTTGTATGTTTGTTCATTTTGCGTAAGAAAGGCAAGAATTGATGGGTAAATTCATTCGCGAAAATTCCGCAATTATTGTTAAGTTTATCCTTACCCATATAGTTATGTCCGTTTTGGGTATTATGGTTGGTCTTGCGGTAATTACGATCGAAAGTGATGTACAGGGAATTAGCGCAATCGCTCTTATAGGTAGCTTATTTACTATCGGTTTTATGTGCTTTATGCATTACGACGATATGTTCTTTGTTGCCGTTAAGGAAGGCATTAGAGCACGTTCCGAGGGCACTGCTATCGATAAATTCAAGGGATTAAAAATCACTTTAATTGCATATTCTCCCGTAATTTTGGTCGGTTTGGTTGCAATTATTACCGATTTATTCTTTGGCGAAGCCGAAAATGCTTCGGCTATTACGCTTTTGATTTATTACGCTTTCCAAGGTAGCTATCTTGCGCTGTATAAGCTCCGTATTATGCTTGGTGTTATAGGTTATGTTCTTATTACTTTAATACCTGCCATCGTTGCGAGCGGTTTGGGATATTATTTTGGCGTACAGGATAAAACGTTGCGCGGTTCGTTGGGTATGGAAGTAAAGCCCCCGTTCGATGGACCTCTTGAACGTAAGCCCAAGGACAAAAACAAAAAGTAATATTAAAGTTTTGAACGCATATAATTTTACAAATATCGATTTGTGAGGTTTTTATGCGTTCTACTTTTAAAGACATAAGAGTTTCTTTATATATAATTTCTTCTATTTTATTTGTTAGTATAACGTTTTATCTGCTTGCATCGATATTTATTTCGATGGGGGCGCAAGGATATAATAAAAATGCAAATACAACGCATATAGAGGAAACATTGTTCGTTATCGATGCAGGGCACGGCGGTGAAGACCCCGGCGCAGATGCGAACGGTCTTATAGAAAAGGACCTTAATTTAGAAATTTCCAAATTGCTAAATTCCTACCTTAATTTTAGCGGTTATGATACGGTAATGACAAGGGAAGAGGACGTATTACTATACGACCCTAATATTAGCGGTTCGCGTAAGAAGCAGGACCTTAAAAACCGCATAACTATTGCAAACGAGCAAACAAATTCGGTTTTAATTAGCATACATATGAACAAATTCCCGTTAGAATATTGCGCCGGACTTCAAACCTTTTATTCCAAAAACGAGGAAAGCTTTAATTTAGCCCAAGCTATACAGACAGGAATTAAATCGCTGCAACCCGAAAACGACCGCAAGGTTAAAGATGGCTCTCGCGATATATACATCTTGCAAAACTCGTCGGTACCTTCGGTTTTAATTGAATGCGGTTTTTTATCGAATAATCGCGAATCTGCGCTTTTAAAAACAGATGACTATAAAAAGGCCCTCGCTTTTTCGATATATTACGCAATAGCTGAACATAAGGAGATAAAAAATGAAATCTGAATTTATATGTGATAATTGCGGATACGTTGCTCCGAAATGGCAAGGAAAATGCCCTCAATGCAACGAATGGAACACCTTTGTTGAACGTGAAGAGGAAGCTATTATCACCAAAAAGGCAAAAAAAGCAAAGCCGAATAATTCTATAATTACAGATACACCGAAATCGCTTAAAATTAAAGATATCTCCTTTAACGATAAGGAACGTACAAAAACGGGTATTGGTGAATTTGATAGAGTTCTTGGTGGAGGTATTGTTTCGGGCTCTGTTGTTTTACTTTCGGGCGAGCCGGGAATAGGGAAGTCCACCCTACTTTTGCAGATTTGCACTAAAATTGGCGATTACGGCAAGGTTTTGTACGTTACGGGCGAGGAGTCTGCCGCGCAAATAAAATTAAGATGCAAGCGTCTTGGTGTTGACCACGATGACGTTTATATACTTAGCGAAAACAATATCGATAATATAATTGCCGAAATTAACACAATTCAACCTGAGGTAGTTATTATCGACTCAATACAGACGATGTACGACGATAATTATCCGTCGTCGCAAGGTAGTGTTACACAGGTTCGTCAATGCGCTTTACGTTTAATTACCAAAGCCAAGGAAGACGGCGTTTCGATGTTGCTTGTTGGCCACGTTAACAAGGAAGGAAGTATTGCAGGACCTAAGGTTTTAGAGCATATGGTCGATGCGGTATTGTATTTCGAGGGTGATAAGCAGCATGCATACAGAATCGTCCGTGCAGAAAAGAACAGATACGGCTCTACCAACGAAATTGGCGTTTTTGAAATGTGTGAAGACGGTCTTTCGGAAATAGAAAAGCCCTCCGAAATGCTGTTAAGTCAGCGCCCGAAGGGTGTTCCCGGTAACTGTCCGGTTTGTGTTATAGAAGGCAGCAGACCTATTATCGCAGAGGTTCAATGTCTTGTTACACCAACGGTTTATCCTTCGCCAAGACGTATGTCCTCGGGCATTGATTATAATAGAACCGCACTATTGCTTGCTGTGCTTGAAAAACGCCTTGGTATGAAGTTTTCTACCCAAGACGTATATGTTAACGTTGCCGCAGGTATGCGTTTAATAGAGCCCGCTTGTGATGCCGCTTGTGCTATGGCGATGATATCAACATATAAAAATACGCCTATACCTGATGACCTTATTGTCTTTGGGGAAATAGGTCTTGCGGGCGAATGCAGGTCGGTTACAAACACAAGCCAACGAATTAACGAAGCGGCAAGATTGGGCTTTAAGAGAATCGCATTGCCGTATAGGTCTATTAAATCTATTAAAAACACGCAGGATATTCAAATTATACCGCTAAAAAGCGTTTATGATATTCTTAAGCTAATTTCCGATTAGAACGGTTGTTCACATTTTGTTCATAAATAGGAAAGGGTAGTTATGGAAAGATTTTGCACACCGTATATGCCGAAAACAAGGGTAAAAAGGGCATTTATTTCGCAATTAATGCCTGATCAGCTCGTTTTTGAGCTAAGAGATATGGGTATAACTACATATAAATTAGGAAGAACGCCAAATATCCAAACCGAGCTTTCGTACCATCCGGATATACTAATTAATAATTACAGAAAAGGACTTTGGCTTTGCGAAAACGATGCGAAATATCTGCCAAAGAATGTTCCGATAGAGCTTTTTAAGGAATCTGAAACCGAAATTGGCGGAATTTATCCGTTTGATTGTCCTTTTAACAACTTTCGTGTTGGACGAACACTTGTTTGTGGGAAAAGCGCAGACTATTTAATTAGAGCTTATGCAAACTACGATGAATACAGAATAGTATTCGTAGAGCAGAACTATGTTAAGTGCTGCTGTATACCGGTTACAGAAAACGCTGTAATTACTTGCGATTATTATATAGGCAGAGCACTTCGTATGAACGGATTTGACGTGCTAACGCTTAAGGACAGCGACACGATTGGTTTACGTGGTTATAGCCATGGATTAATTGGCGGATGCGCCGGTAAGCTCGCAGGAAACTTAATTGGGTTTACAGGTGATTTAAATAAATATCCTTATGGAAGCGATATAAAAGATTTCTGTGCAAACTATCACGTAGATGCATATTCATTAAGTAGCGAACCGATGTACGATTACGGCGGAATTCTTCCGATTACAGAGGTTGTACCAAAAGGCGAGGAAGCTACTGCAACCGCAATATTCAATAAATATAGCGAAGTATGGGGTTAAAATCAGCATAAGCACTTCCCTTAATTGTATAAAATTTTTATTTTATACAAT
>JAZRTL010000165.1:0-2827 GCA_045652025.1 Eubacteriales bacterium | reverse complement strand
TTACCTTCGACAGAAATGCTCTTCTTAATAGTTTCGCGGTATGCAATCTTCGGCTCGAAAAGCTCGGCAGTAACGCCGTATTTGCTCTTTAGCTTTGCACAAACAACGTCCAAATGGATATCGCCCATACCCGAAACGGTTAATTGCTTGGTTTCGGAATTATTAACGAAGCGAAGTGTGGGGTCTTCCTCGAGCATCTTTGTTACGCCCGCGGAAAGCTTATCCTCGTCGTTTTTGGAGGCGGGTCTGATAGCCATAGTATAGTAAGGCGAGGGGAATTCGATCTTTTTAAATTCCTCGCCCGAGGTGCCTGCAACGAGAGTATCGTTAACACCCGTATTAGCAAGCTTAACGGCATAGCCGATATCACCCGTAACAAATTCGGTAACCTCGATTTCCTTTTTACCGATACAAGTACAAATTTTCGCAAACTTTTCTTGAGTACCGTTGGAAATATTGTTAAGAACCTGATCCTTGGTGAGCTTACCGTTCATAACCTTAAAGAATACCTTCTTACCGAAGTTATCCGAAAGGTTCTTAAAGATAAACAACTTGGTCTCGCCGTTTTCATCGGCGTTCTTCATCGCCTCAAGCGGAGAAACGAAGGCAGCCGCCGCGGTATCGAGGAAGAAGCGGATACCCGAAAGCTGAGTAGCAGAGCCACAGAAAACGGGCGCGATATCGCCGCTTAGCAAGCCGACGTTAAGCGCTTTATGCTTTTCTTCTTCGGTAAAGGGCTCTTCAGAAAGGAATTTTTCCATCAATTCCTCGCTTGTGAGCGCAAGAGATTCGGTAAGAGCGACTTTATAATCTTCTATCATAGCGCGATATTGGTCGGGAAGCGCAATTTCGATACGCTTACCCGTTCCCTTTTCGCAGGTGAAGACCTCGTCGGTAACAAGGTTATACAAGCCAACCTCGTTAGTACCCTCGTTAAACGGGATAAGCAAGGGACAAACGGTAGCGCCGAATTGCTCGCGCAAGCCCGCGAAGGTATTTTGGAAGTTGGAATTTTCATCGTCTATTTTATTAACGAAGAACGCCTTCGGCTTGCCCGCAGAGAATTCCCAAGCAAGCTCGGTACCAACCTTACAGCCGCTCTTTGCATCGACAACGATAACCGTACTTGCAGCAACGGTAGCCGCCGCCTTTGCTTCGCCCGCAAAGCCGAACATACCGGGGGTATCCAAAATATTAATTTTGGTTCCCTTCCATTCAACGTTAATTAAAGAGGTGGAAATAGAATATTGCCTTTTTATTTCTTCAGGATCAAAATCGCAAACGGTGTTGCCGTCGGCGGGTTTGCCTAATCTATCGGTAACCTTGGCGAGATACAAAATTGCTTCCGCAAAAGAAGTTTTGCCGTCGCCGCTATGTCCAACAAGACATATGTTTCTTAGTTGAGAAGACGTGTAATTAGCCATAATAATTTCCTCCGAATAAATAATAGCATCATGAACTTAATCATGATGCTATTATATATCACTTTTGTGAAATAATCAAGGGCAAATTTGATTTTTTTATAACAAATAACCAAAAATATCGCACTTTGTTATCCTTACATCATCAAATATGATATCAGCCACACCGGCAACAGCCAGAAAAGCTGGAACGCTACCGCGTGTAAGGACGTGATTGCCGCAAGTCCTCCCGTTACCGCCAAGAAGGCAACTGCAACGAAGGAAAGGAAGACGCTTATAACGCTAATCACCACGTTACTCTTCGTTACGTGGCGCGCTTTATCGCAAAGGGCAAACATTTTTAGGAAGTTATGGAGCGAGGAATTACATACAATACCGCTGTTAACACGCTCGGTTTCGCCGACAACCTCGTTAGGATCGGTGCCGCGAAGAACCGAAATAGGACATTTACGGAACTTGATTCCCCTATTAATCATATCGTTATTAATATTCGGGTCGAGCGTCTTTACGCCAAGGCAAAGGTTTGCTTTATAAAGGTCCTTAAGCAAGGAATCGAACAACGGGTTAATTGTATATTTTATATAAAGCTTTGCGGCAAGCTTTTCATCAACAACAACGTACATAACCGAGCCGACACCGCGCTCGTAGGAATCGTCCCCTTCATCAACAGGGCATTCAAAGCGATAACGGCGCATATAGGAATGCTTACCCATAAAGTAGTTATGGCCCTCCATCGCAACGCAAAGACCATCGTTACTACTTTCGATAACTCTAACGAGCGAGGGCTTTTCGACCTCCTTGGTTAAGGTAGAAGCAAGCACCTTTGAGAGAGGTCCGCCCGCAAAGCCAAAGACCTTTGCAAGCTCGGTAATTATCGCATCGATACGATAATCGCCATACATACGGATATTGGTAATTTTTACCAAGCTCGCGGGGTAAACCTCGGTATCCGCAAAGGAAAGAACCGAAGCGGTTGCATATTCCTCTACGATATCGTTACCGATGAACGCCGCGGAATCCTTTGCGCCGATGCGGTTTGCACAAACGGTCGGCAAGGATATCATAAAGAAGGAAGCGGCGGGAACGCTAACCGCGATAATTATAGAAAACGCGGCGTAGCTTTCGATAATATTATTACCCAAAACGCTCATCACGGCAAAAAGCACAACGCCTGCCATAAACACAACGGGAACGATGAAATTAAATACCGAATTGAACTTAGAGGGTCTATCGGTACGCTCTACGAAGCCATCAACGAATTTTGCTCTTTTTACGGTATAAATATCGCTATCCTCGAAAAGATATTTATAGAATTCGTCTGCCTCGCGAGTGCCGCCCGTTAGCTCACAAGCGGTATATTTAGGACGCTTTGCGGCAACTATTCTAAAGCACTTATAGTCCTTCTT
>JAZRTL010000164.1:0-3733 GCA_045652025.1 Eubacteriales bacterium | reverse complement strand
TATGCTTGAACTTTGTGATATTCTCGGCATCAGTGTAAACGAATTACTAAGTGGGGAGAAGATTAGTATGGAAAATAATGATCAGAAGAACGAACAACTTTTGCTTGATATGGCGAAAGAATTAGAAAAGAAAAACAAAACAATTTGGAATGCAATGTGGGCGATCATGACAGTAAGCATCATTGGGTTGATCGGCGGTCTTGCGATTGTTGCGTTTTTTGTTCCCGAGGGTCCTTGGATGCTCGTTGCAATCCTTGCGCTCTGCGTGGTGTTTCTTATACCCTGCTTCTATGCATTAAAGCTTGAGGTCAGCGTAGGTGCTTATAAATGCAAAAATTGCGGTCACGAGATCGTGCCTACCTATAAGCAGGCACTTAACGCGATGCATAGAGGAACAACTCGGTATTTGAAGTGTCCTAAATGCAATAAACGCACTTGGTGCAAAAAAGTGTTGAAGAAGTAAATGAGAATTTATTGAATAATTTTCATTCCGATATCTAAATCGGTGCAACTTGCCAATTATTAGTAACAGGACTTAAACCCTCATTTTCGGTAGTTTTTATCGTTAATGAGGGTTGTTTTGTATCAAATATGGTATAGAGCTCGTTCTCGAAGTTATAAAAACTTTTGAAATATATAGATAATACACAAAAATCCCCTTTGGTGAAACAACATCAAGGGGGATTATTTTTTAGTTATAGCTTATATTGTGTATAGAATTTTTTGGGTTTGTTAGGGGTGCCAAAAAGGCGGCGAAAAACCGCAAAAAAATATTGGAAATTTGATTTTTCTTTTTGACAAATTGCTAAATTTATGATATACTATACAAATAATATGGGGAATTGTCTATATTGAGCATATTATGTGCAAAATGATAAAACAAAATTGTGCAAATTGCCCATATTTAGCTATGTGAAAGCATAGACGCGAACGAAACTGAGGTGGATTATTTTGGCGATTGTGGACGGATTGAAGAAATATTTCAAAATGCTTCCTGCACAGTTAACTATCGTTAACAAAAAGGCGGCACAAATCGCAAGCGATATTTACAACGCTGCGATCGAAAATAATACATTTGCAGGTAACGAAGCGTTTAACGTCGGCTACGAGCACCGTCTTGAAAAGTATATTGTTTATTACGATATCGGCAAGTGCGAGCTGAATTGCGGCGAGATTAAGGTTAAGGGTACTTCTACCGAGCTTGAGATGCTCGCCAACCGCAAAACCATTGCGATTTTAGAAGAAGTTTTTAAGAACGCGCGCCTTTCTCCCGAGGACAGCGTTTGCAAGGAGATTTTGTATTACGCTATCGAGCGTAACGAGCAGTTCGACGGCTTGGGATTTCCCAAGTGCTTAAAGGGCAACGCTATTTCTCCTATCGGTCGCATTTTGTGCGTTGCGGATTATATCGCACGTCAATTTATTAACTGCATTCCCAAGGACGATTTAATTAAAAAGCTAAAGCGCAAGGTCGGTAAGCAGTTCGACCCCGAGGTCGTTTCGATTTCGATTGGCGTTGTCGAGCGTCTTTACGAGCAGGAAAGAGCGAACCTACCCGCCCAAAGCGAAGAATTTCGTTCTATCCAAATGATGTACCAACCCGTTTGCGATGCGGCGACCAACCAAGTCCGCGAAAATTCCGGCTTTATTTGCTTAAACGACCAAACTCGCGGCGTGCTTATGCCCTTCTTCTATACCGCGGTTGCGGAGCGTAACGGAAGAATTATGGATATTACCAAGTATGGCTTGGAATTGATGTTTCAGGATATGGCGGCGAGCAAGCTCGCTAATAACGCGGTTTCGCGTAATTTCTCGGTCGGCATTTCTACCGAATGCTTAACAAAGCCGAGCTTCCTTATCTTCTTAAAGAAGATGATAAAGGATTATTCGGTAAACCCCCAACGTATAACCTTTGAAATCGAAGCGTCTGCGCTCGATTTGAACGATAGTAAGCTTATTGAAAGCTTACAGCTTTATCGCGAGATGGGAATTAAGCTCGCGCTTGATAATTACGGCGTTGACAACGGCTCGTTGTTTAAGCTTCAGGACGTTGAGTTTGACGTTATTAAAATCGACCGTAGCTTTATCGATAAGCTTTGTGATAACAGAAAAACCTACGAAATTGTTAAAAATATTATAAAGATGTCGCAGGATTTGAATATCGATGTTGTTGCAAAGGGCGTTGACAACACTCGCCAAAAGGAGTTTTTGCTCGATTTGAGCTGCTTCTATATGCAAGGCCGCTTGTTCGGCGATCCCGAATGCTTTCATATGTAATATAGGAAGGAGGATATCATCGGTTTGAAACAAAAGTTGAATAGTCCCGTTATGGACGAACGGATGAAGACGTTTGCCGTTCGCGGCACGGCAAAATCGGTTAGAAGACGTAACGTAATGCTTAGAGTATTAAGTATCGCGCTTTTGATTTTGGTTTTGCTGCTCGGCTTGTTCTATGGTCTCTCCGCTTTCGTTAATAAGGCGGGTAACTTTACGGTTTGGATTTCCGAAGAGGACCTTACCAAGATAACGCTTAGCAACACTCCCGATTTCGAAGAATGCTTTACGATGCTTGAAGCTGACGTTATCGAAGAAATGGATAATATTACAAAGGCATGGTTGCCCGATGATATCGACCAAGTTGACGGTAGCCATAACGGCGAAAATTATATAGCTTATACCTTCTACCTAAAAAACTCAGGCGAAGAAGAAATTAATTATACATCTCAAATCGATATTCATTCGGTTGTTAAAGAAGCGGATGATGCGATAAGAGTTATGGTAATAAAAAATGGCGAAGAAACGGTTTATGCGAAAGCGCAAAGGGGTTCTACCGAGCCGGAACCCGATACAGTACCGTTTATTTCCAAAACCCAAGTGCTTAATACCACCTCCGAGGGATTGGCTTCGGGCGGGGTAGATAAGTACACCGTGGTTATTTGGCTCGAAGGTAACGATCCTGAATGTGTTGATGATATAAGAGGCGGCGTAGTTAAAATGTCGATGAGCTTTAAAGCGATTGGGACTAACTGACGGGGACACGTTAGTCGGTAAATCCTTGTTTTAAAACGAATTGCAAAACGCACGACATCTCTTTATTACTAACACGTTAAGTGATAAATCTCTCTAAATTACTTAACAAGTAAAAATTTTTTAAAGGAGAAATTTCTTATGAAAAAGAACTTAGGCAAGAAAGCGTTGCTTCCTGCAATCGCTATGGTTATCGCATCCGTGATTGCATTGTCCGGCGTAACTTATGCATGGTTCACCACCGGTACAACCGCAACCATCGGCGCGATGGACGTCAACGTTCAAACCGCTAAGGGTATCCAAGTTTCTCTTGATGCAGCTTCTTGGAAGTCTGTTATCACCGCAACCGATATCCAAAACGTAATGAACGACACAAACTCTGCTTACGCTAACCGCGTAATCCAGTACCCCTCGGGTGAAATCGCTCCCGTTTCCAGCGCAGGTAACCTTACCGACGGTAAGTTGGATATGTTCCTCGGTGGCTATAACGGCGACGGTACTCTCTTCTCCACCGCACAAACCGATACAAACGGTAACGGCGGTAACTACATCGCGTTCGACTTGTTCTTCAAGACCGGTATTAAGCAGAAATTGTCGCTTAAGCGCGGTACCGAAGCAACTAAGGAATCCTACGTTATCGGTAAGTCCATCGACGGCTCCAGCGCTACCGCTGCTACCGAAACCGCAGTTCGCGTTGCTATTATCA
>JAZRTL010000163.1:0-6808 GCA_045652025.1 Eubacteriales bacterium | reverse complement strand
GCCAAACTTGTTTTCGCTGTACTTGTATGCATCTCTGCTACCGTAGTAGTGGAGAGGAGCAACGGTTACAGCGAGTTGGTAAATGGAGGTAGCGTCGAAGCTTTCCATAGTAACCTTAAGGGAGTACATACCGGTCTTTTCGATACCGGTGATGTTAGCAGCGGATTCGCCGTAAACAACACCTGCAGCGTATTCGGTTGCCTTGTCGCCGAGTTCAGCGTTGATAAGGTCGCCGATAGATTCGTTGAACTTTTCGTAGTTGATACCGGTGTCGCTAATGTCGTAACCGTAGTTTTCGATCATAGCGTTCCAGAAATCTTCTGCGGTTACGATGTCGCTGTAGCCCCAAAGAGCTGCTGCGCCAGCGTAATCGGAAACGCCGTAAGCTTCGCCGTAGGTAGCGATGATATCGTCAAGGATACCGGTAGCAAACTTAAGACCTGCGGTGTTGAACGCGTTCCAGTAGTAGTCTGCTTGTTCCTTGGTGTATGCAGCGTTTTCCTTATCGGGACCGTCGCCAAGGATAAGAGCGGAAAGTGCAGCCATACCGCTTCTGTAATCCTTCATACCAACGATAGGTTGAGCATAGAAGGTGCTGGAGCCATCGTAGGTGGGGTCGGAAAGAACGTACATATTGAAGATTACGTCGTCAGCGGTAAGGTTAACGCCGTCGCTGAAGTAAATGTCATCACGAAGAGTGAATTCATAAACAACGGTGCCATCTTCGTTCTTGGTGATAACACAGTTAGCGATACCGTTGTAGGTGTAATCAGTACCGTTATACTTGTTGGTTTGACCTTCGATACCGTTAAGGATCATGTTACCTTCGCGGTCGGACGAAATAAGACCAACCTGAGTCATGCCTGCAACGTCTTGGTCGTAAGCGGTGGTAGCAAAGAAGGGGCTGAACTTTTCAGAGAAAAGGTCGTAGCCAACTACGAGAGTGTCTTTGCCGGAATATTCGGGAATAACGGGAGCGGGTGCCTTTTTGTCGCTTACTGCGTCCAAATCAGCAGTTTGTTGTTGGTCGTTGCTAACTTCGTCGCCGGTTGCGGTGCTGCTGGTTTCGGTGTTGCCGTTACATGCAGCAAAAGAAAGAACCATTACAACAACGAGAAGTAATGCCAACAATCTACTTGTGGTTTTCATGAGATATCCTCCTAAAAATATTGTTTTTTATTTATGCGGTAATCCGCAAATAAAAACCTTAATAAATTAATCCTCAACGGATTCGGCGTTAGGGTTTTCGCGCTCCTCGGTGGCAAACGCCTTACGCTTTGCGAACATATAGCCCGCAAGAGCAGAGCCGACAGCAAGCAAAAGAACCGAAACGATATCGAGCACGCCAAAGCCCGAAACAGCACATTTTACAACCCAACAAGCCGCGGTAACCGCCAGCATACAAGCCGCAGTTACGGAAGCGGTGGTTATACGTCCCTCCGTTTTATCGCGGAATTCCCTAATTAACGGGGGCTTTTTATCGAAAAGATTAAAAACACCGAAAATAAGGTGAACCGTCGGGAACAAGCTAATGCAATTAGGAAGCGAAACGTATAGGGTGTGGTTCGCCTCTGTATTAAAGAGCAAGGGAACGAAGCAGCAAACGATAGCAAGCGAGGAAAGAAGCGCAAACAACGAGCGCGATTTGCGGAATTGTTGCTCATCCGCTTTAAAAACGTAATACTTTCCGATATAAGTAGCGGTTACGCCGGGTTTACCGTTCGGCTTAACAATATATTCCTTGCGGTAATCCTTTATATATTTTTTGTAACCCATACTGCTCCACCGCCCAAGCGACTGCCGCGCGGGGAGTTCGCCCCGACCTTATGGCAATCCTTTAGCACTTTAATTAGTTATCATCATTATATCAAACGCTTTTCGCTTTGTCAATAAAAACCACCAAAATTCATCATTTGTATTTTAGCCCCCGCTCAATCCGCTTTCGTAGTTGTTCAATAGTGCCAAAAAGGGCATTTTAAAAGCAATAAATATTTTTTACCGACTATATAGACGTTTGGCTTTTTGGCGACATAATTATATATGTAAGCTATAAAAAAGTATATTACGGCATTGCTCGTTTTGTGATTATTGAAAATCAGGGCGGAAAATGTTAAAATATTTATGCTTTTTAAGCAAGGATAAGCATTTTAGGAAAGGGGGATGAAATCTTGGATATCAAAAGGACGAACCTTGTGCTAACACCGCAAGAGGCAGAGTTTATTAAGGAATTGATAATCAAAAACGAATTTATAATTCGCGCACAGATAAAATCGGTGCTTCAGGAGAGCTATTCCCAAAACGCCGAGGAATGCTTTGGGGAAATTTGCCTTCTTGCCTGTAACAAGGTCGCGCTTTTGAAATCGCACACCAACCCAAGCGCTTGGTTGGTTATCGCCGCGCGCAACGTCGCGGTAAATATGGCGCGGAAGCTTTTTATCAGAGCGAAAAACGCGCTCAATAACGAGATTTCGGATATCCCCCACGAAGAAACGGGGTACGAGGACGTAATTTATAAAATTTGGCTCGAAAACAATAGCATTGAAAAGCTACTTAACACTTTAACCGCGCACGAGCGCGAAATTTACGAGCTTATATACAAAGAAAAGCTAACCTCCAAGCAGGTTGCAATTCGGTTTGGGATTAGCGACAGTACGGTTAGAAACCTAAACGCCAACATAAAGGCAAAAATAAAAAAGGCGATAAAAAATTACGATTTTTAAATTTTTAATAGACGTTTTGCGACTTTGCGACATATTTAAAGCGAGGAGGTAAGAAAGTGGAAAACAATTTTTTCGAAACGAATGAGTGCTGTGAAATTAAACAAGCAATAAAAAACAACGAAATTAAGTTAGAAGAGCTTGACAACGCTTTATTGGAACGGCTTTTGGATTTCGAAACCGAAATGCTTTGCCACGGCAGCGGGGATTTGGAATTTATGCGCCGCTGCGCCGACCTTTTGTGCGAGCGCGACGAGCTTTTGGCGGCAGGCGGAGAAAAAGAGCTTTTAGCCATTTTCGAAAAAACGCTACGCGAAAACGTAACCGTTATTCCCGATGCGAATACGAACCCGCTCCCGCAGGTTAAGCGAAGCTATCTTAAACGGCTTTGCTTGGTTGCGGCGGCAATGGCGCTGTTGCTCGTTAACTCTTTCTTTATTATCGGCTCGCTCGATTCCTATCCGTTAACCGAAACCGTCGACAGCTCGGCATTTAATTCCTATGTGGCAAGCGATACCTTTCCCGAAAGCGCGGAAATGGACAGCTTGCAAGCATCGAGCGCTCCCCCGTTTAGCGGCGATAGCTCGGTCAGTAGCGAAATCAGCAACGAGCAATCGACCGATAACGACGAAAGCGCGTTGCAACCCGAGGACGTTAGCCAAGAAATAAGCCAAGAGGAAGTTAGCCAAGAATATATCGAAGACGTTAGCCGAGAGGAAAGCAAAAACGAGGATATTAGCACAGAAGAGCCCGACCTCCCGAGCGGAGATGAAGAGGGCGATCCCTTTACCTATTATTCCAACGGCGGCTCGACGAAATACCAAAGTCTTCAAGAGCTTGTGTCTTCCGAGGGGCTTAACATTCTCTACCCGAAAACGCTGCCCGAGGGCGCATCCGTACACAGCGTTAACGCTGTCGGCAACAAAATTACCATAAACATTATAGGCAAGCAAATTAGCTTTAGTGTTGCGGAATACAACCCCTCGCCCGCTACCCCCGACGAAGGCGACGACGTGCAGGAAGGAGAGCCAAACGAAGGTGCCCCCCAATTTTCGCCCGAGGGTACCGAGATTATAACCCCCTACCCCGATAGAAACGGCTTTTACCACGCATTCTTCCAACATGGCTCGCACCAATACAAAGTGGAATCGAAAAGCTACGAGGACCTTATATTTATAATTAACAATATGTCTTCCTAATCCGCTATTTATATTTTGTTTTAGAAAGGACTTGCATTATGAAAAAACTTATCGCTTTGTTAACCACGTTCGTTGTTATATTCATAGCACTTCCCCTTTCGGCTTCGGCTACCGAGCAAATTACCGACTTTAAGGTAGATTTTTTTGAGTTTAGCGACTTTTATCCAATCGTTGACGACTCTCGCGCTTGTTTCAGCGGCGATGTTTTGGTTTTCAACTCCGCGGACGAGCTTTTTAAAGCACTCGGACAAGCGGACATCCAACCTTACAACTCTCCTACGATAGGCGATTATATTTCCGCGTTGCCCGAAGGATTTTTTAACGAAAATTCCTTGGTTGCCGTTTGTATGTACACACCCAACCCCGACCACAACTTTACCGCGGCAACGCTCACGCGTGAAGGCGATTATTTGGTTATAACCTGTGATTATTGGAAGACCTTGGGCATTCTGGAAGACGTTTTGGGCGCATACACGGCAATTATCCAAATAGATAGCGAAGCGCTAAGCGGAATTAAACAATTCGTCGTAAAGCGCAACGAAATTACCGAATACCTGAAAATAGAAAACGATTCCACTGCTTTTTATGCTTTCGATGCCTTTATCTCCGAGCAGAATCTTGAGCAATACCAAAAGTATAGCCCTTATTTTGTGCCGGTTACGCTAAAAAGCCGTTCGGAGCTCGAGGCGATAAGCGCAATTTGCAATTCGAGCGAGCTAAACGGATATATTGAGGGATTGACCGAGGAATTTTTTAACGAAAAGGCGTTAATCGTCTTCTATAATGAATACGATTATACCGATTTGGAATTCACGCTTGATAAAATTATAGATAACGTAGAAGGAACAGGCGAATATTGGACGATTCATATTAACGCCGACCATAAAAACCGCAAAAACGGCAAGGACAGTAAGCTTTTTGTTATAGAGGTAGATGCCTCCTATGCAGATTGTGAGTTTTGGTGCACAACCAAAAGCAAAAACATTAAGGGCGACGTTCTTCTAAAGGGAAACGTCAGCTCGGATTCCTATATAATGCTAAAGCGCTTTTACTTTGGAACCTTCTATCTTGACGAAGAGCAACAAAGGTTGGGCGATATAGATAACAACGGCGTTATCGACAGCACCGATTGTATTCTTCTTAAGCGCGCCTATTTCGGCACCTACGAAATTAAATACGGTCAATAAAAAGAAAAAAGCACCTTTTGGTGCTTTTTTATTTGCAAATATTTAATAAGTAAGAGAAGCGGTATTATCCTCGGAATATTCTATTTCCTCCGAGATAATGCTCGCCAAAACGGCAACTTCTTCAAGCGAATTTGCGCCCGAAGAAGCGACAAGCGAAGCCAAAAGGCGTTCGCAGAACAGGCAAAAGCCAAGACGAAGGCAGAAATCCTCCAAATCAAACGCCTCGGTACAATGGCGATAGATAAAATACGCGAGCGCGCGTTTTAGATATTCGTCCATCCCGCTCGGGCGAGAAAGAGAGGAATAGCTTAAAAACAAATCCTTATGCGAAATATCAAGATATTCAAGTCCCTCGATAACCGCAATATATTCGTTATCCTCGTAAACGGGGATATTATAATCGTTATAAATCGTTTTAAGCGTTTGGCTATAATCTCCGTCGGCAGAAAGGAGAGAAAATACCCTTTCCCTTTCCGCGCGCCCGTCGAAGACAAGCTCGCTTGCTTCGTATTCTACTTCCTTAACCTCTATAAAGCTATTAAACTCGCCCGAGGAAAGTATAACCCTTGCAGATTCGCGACAGGACATACCCAAGCCGACCTCGGCTACCGAGGTATAGTTATAAAACCGCGGGTGCTCGCGGCAGATACCGCAAAGGTAATCCTCGCCGACGTTTAGAATTATTTTGCAAAGCCCGTCCTTATTAAGATGGGGGCATCTTTCGCCCTCGCAAAGCTTAAAGCAAGACGTTTCCCCAAAGGCGATGCTTTTTAAAATCTCGCTTCCGTAACCACCGCTTAACGATTTATATTTTTCAAGCGTTAAACCGTCTATATCTATTTCCCAACCGATACAACAGCTATGCTCGCATTTTTCGGCAATGCATTTAAAGCTTTTATAATAGCTCGGTGCATAAAGCTTCATACCCAAAACCCAACCTTATAAAACAACTTCCATCCCAACCTTTTGGGGCATCATCCCAACCGATTCGTAAAATCTCATCGCAGTTGGGTTACAGCTCCAAACGTTAAGGGTTAGATTGTAACAGCCGAGTTCTCTTGCAAGAGCAAGCGCGGCGTTATACAGCTCCTTACCGATATGCTTGCCGCGAAGCTTTTCGTCAACGCAAAGGTCATCGATATAGAGCGTTTTAATATCCGTAAGAACCGAATCGTTAATATGCTGTTGAAGAATACAAAAGCAATAGCCCATAACCGTATCGTTTTCATCCGTCGAAACTAATATCGGGCGCTTTTCGTCCTTTAAAAGCTCCTTTAGCTCATCGGGGGAATATTTTGTTCCTATTTTAAAAATATCGGGTCTTCCGTTATGGTGGACAAGGTCAACCTGCGAAAGCAGGTCCATCATTTTAGGAATATCCTTTTCTGTTGCAAATCTTATCATACAAATCTTACCTTTTATCGAACAACGCTCGTCTTGCGGTAGAATGGCGCATCATTTTTCTCATCCCGTCAACGTCCTCGGCCTCGAGCATTGCCCTAAGCTCGCCGAACTTATTTATAAACAAATCCATCTGCTCTAAAAGGATATCCTTGTTGGCAACGAAAAGCTCGCTCCACATAAGGTCGTTTATCCTCGCTATCCTTGTCAGGTCTCGGAAGGAGTCGCCCGTAAACTTTTCCATATTTTCCTTTGAGTTGCAGGTCATCAGCGTGACTGCTATGCAGTGAGTGAGCTGGGAGAG
>JAZRTL010000162.1:0-1298 GCA_045652025.1 Eubacteriales bacterium | reverse complement strand
TAATGACTATCGGAATATTGGGATTGCCCGTGTTCTATTATCTAAAATCGCTTAGAAATAACGCCGATGATAGCGAAGAGGAAAACAACGAATAAAGTTAAAGCCGATAGGGAAGTCCTATCGGCTCTTTTCTATTCATTTTCAATGTTGTCCATCGCGTCTGCGATACAATAATTTGCCTTTTCAAGCTCTGCTTTTGCTCTTTCTCTGTCGCAACCGGTTTTAGAGCAAATCATTCTAATTGCTCTGTCAACAAGCTTAATGTTGTTTGGCACCATATAAGCCATATAATTACCTCTAACTCTGCCGAACCGAATCATCGCGCCCGTGGATAGCATATTAAGTATCATCTTCTGCGCGGTTCCCGCCTTCATTCTTGTCGAACCGTTAATAACCTCGGGGCCAACCTCGGCAATAATCGCAGTGTCAACCATCGGAATTAAATCGCTGTTGGGGTTGCAGGAAACACAAATTGTGTATGCATTGCAATGCTTTGCGTAATCAATCGCGCCCTTAACGCAATTTGCGCTTCCGCTTGCACTAATAGCAACCAAAATATCCCATTCACAGAAATTTCGTTCCTTCATTTGCGAAGAAACGCTGTCGAATTCATCCTCTGCAAACTCGCGTGAGGAATAAATCGCTTCGGTGCCACCAGCCATCAAGCCGACTATAGTATCCTCGCTAACTCCGTAGGTGGGAAGACATTCCGAAGCATCCAAAACGCCAAGACGGCCCGAGGTGCCTGCACCGCAATAATAAATATGTCCACCCGCCTTAAGCGCGTCCGCCATAATTTCAATAGCGGTTGCAATTTCGGGCAACGCTCTCTCCACCGCAAAGGCAACCTTTTTGTCCTCGTCGTTAATCGCTTTTGCGATTTCAAGCGCCGACATTTTATCTATGTTCTCTGTGTTTTTATTGTAGCTCTCTGTTGTTAGCTTGTCAAAATTTGCCATAACTGCTCTTTGCTCCTTGCTTTATATCAAAAATATTAACACAATAATATTTTGTTGTCAATATAGCTATAAAAAAGGTTTTTTTATTGACAATATTTTGTATTTATGATATATTTATCGTATCTATAAACGTTATTTAGGTGTGTCAAAAATGAGCAAAAAACTTATAAGTGTCATCGTTCCGTGCTATAACGAGCAAGAGGCGCTTCCGTATTTCTTCTCGGAGCTCGATAAGGTTGTTTCCCAAATGCCCGAATATAATTTCGAAGCAATTTATATCGACGATGGCTGTAAGGTTAAAACCCATTCGGTTCTGCGGGAGCGTGCTTCCTTGTATAA
>JAZRTL010000161.1:0-4252 GCA_045652025.1 Eubacteriales bacterium | reverse complement strand
CCAGCAGGAATAGAAGGCATTGTTCTGGATAAGCTCAACGTCTGCACCGATAGGAGAGTTGGAAACGGCGCAAATAACCGCGTTTTTGGAATGGCTAACGCTAAAATAAACGTCCGCGTTCTTACAAAACGGCTTGCCGTCCTCGTTGCGCCAAAATTCAATTTGCTCATCGGTATGCCCGAAAGCGTGGAGATCGCCTGCCTTGCAAGATGCTCGCCGATAACGCTGGCAATACGGTCGTTTTCAAACCGCTTTCGCAAAACCGCTTGCTTGCGGTCCTCGCTCAAAAGGTTGAAAGCTGCTTCGTATTGCTTCGGCAAAAATTCATCAACGAACGCTTTGTAAAATCTCATTTTTTGCTATCCGTAACCTCAACGGTTTCCTCGGCTTTTGGTTTCTTCTTGCCCTTAAAGCTGTCGAGAATCGCTTTAATAATGTTGCTCTTGCTTTCCTTTTCGGGAACGCTAATGTTAACCGCCTTAACCTCGCCGTCGGCAATAACCAAAAAGCTCATCGGTGTAACCGTAATTTTCGCACCGGAACCGGAGGGGGTGTTGGATTTTTTAGCCGAAACGTTAACGATATTCGCGCCACCGCCCGCAAACCCTGCCGAAACCTTCGAAACGGGAATAATAATCATCCCGTCGATTTCTATCTTTTCGCCAAGTATAGAATTCGCATCCGCCATCTCGAGCGTCTTGTCGGCGGTGAAGGACATAAGGTTAAGCAAATTTTCGCTTGCGCTGTTTTTGTTTTTAATATCATTACTCATCTGGTGTTACCTCCGTTAAGCTTTCGTTATTAGAAAAATCAATAAGTGCAGATAAAACTGCCTTTGCAACGAAATGTGCTCTTATAGAAAGAACAAAATCGAACTCTATTTTAGAATCGCCGTTAAAATCGCAACAAACGTTAAGGTTTTCGGCATCCTCTTTAATGTTAATGTTAGAAGTAATATAGGTAAAAAGCGGATAAAGCGTTGCACAAACCAAGCCGTAATCGACCGCCGCCTCTGCGCTATCGCCGCCGCAAACGACCAAAGCGTTTAGCTTTTCAACCCGCAATCTTAAAAACAGATATTTAATCTGTTCAAAAAATAAATACAGTAAAACAACAAGCTGCTTTACCAAAGCGGGCATAGTGTTAACCGATTCAAACGCCTCGGAATTGAAAATATCAAGCCCCAATCGCTTTAAAATAAACGTTGTTATTTTGCTTTTCTTTTTGCCGAGCACCTTCCCGAAATATTCGGTGTGATAATCAAAACCGTTTTCCTCGGTAAGCGTAAAAACAAGCTTAACCCTTAAGGAAAGGGCAACTGCAATAAGTAGGGCGATAACGGCAAGAACAATAAGAACGATTTTTAAAGCTATCATTTTTAATTTCCTCCTGCCGAATTTTATTTTTACCCCTTTGATTTTAACATATACAATAAATAAAATCAAGGCACTTCCGCTAATTTGGAAGTGCCTGTGAATTTAAAAGTTAAGTTTATACCAAACGATAAAGGTATATATCGTCCAAATCTTTTTGTAATTGTTCGCAACGCCGCCAACGTGGTCCTCGAGAAGCTTTAAAATCATATCCTGCTTAAAGAACTCTTTTGCAACGTCGCTTTCGAATTTAGCTTTAATTTCTTGGTAATAGTCGTCGCGCTTAATCCATTCCTTAAGCGGAACGGGGAAGCCGAGCTTCTTTCTGCTATGGGCATCGTTGGGGATAACCTTTTTCGCTGCCATACGGAACGCCCATTTTGTCATACCGTCCTTAAGCTTAAGCCCGTCGGGCACTTGTATCGCAACCTCAATAACCTCTTTGTCTAAAAGCGGGAACCTCGATTGAAGCCCAAATTTATCCGCGCTTCTGCCAACGCAATGAACAAAATCGTTTATTAGCCAAAAATAAAAGTCAAGCGCTTGGCGTTGCTTAAAGGTAGAGCATTTTTCGTAACGCTTGTAAAATGGGGAAGCAATTTCAAGCGTGCTTTTTTGGTTCTTGCAATTAACAAGCGCTACCGCGTCCTTGTCCCAAAAAATTCTGTCAAGCCCAATGTGATAATCCTTAAGCTTTTGCCCTCTGCGCGCAAAGAAATCCGCCTTGGCGATAGGCAAATTCTTTGTTGCAAGATATATCAAATGCCTAATAAAATAAGGAATTTTCATATATCCGCTGTGGGTGATTTCTTCTTTATAGGAGTTGTAACCGCCAAATAGCTCGTCTGCGCCCTCGCCCGAGATAATAACGTCGGGGCAATCGCGCGCAACAAATTCGCTACCGAAATATATCGAAGGAACACTCGGGTTGGAAAGCGGCTCGTCCATACAATAAATAACCTCTTCAAACTCGGCTAAATATTGCTCGGGCGTAACGGTCGCAACGCGGTTTTCTATCCCAAGTGCGCTCGCTAATTCCTTTGTATAAACCGATTCGTCGTATTGCTGGTCGGAATATCCCGCCGTATAGCAAACCCTCGGCTTCGCGACCGATGCAATATAAGAGCTGTCAACCCCGCTCGAAAGGAATGTAGAGAAGTTAACGTTTTCGGTGTGTCGCGCAATGGAATTAACAACCGAATTATGTATTTTCTCAATAAGCTCGCCCTCGCTTTTTTCGCTTTGCGCGAATTCAAGCTCAAAAAAGCGTTCCTTTTCTGCTTTTCCGTCCTTGAATCTAAGAATATGCCCCGGCTCTAAGCGGTAAACGCCCTTAAAAAAGGTTTCGCTCGTCGGAACGTGCCCGTAGCATAAAAAAGCCGAAAGAATTTCCTCGTTAAAGCGCTTTTCAAATCCGCTTAAATCGCTAAAAGCTCGTGTGCCGGAGCTAAATGCAATCTCTTCGCCGTTTATGTAATAATAAATCGGCTTCATACCGCAACCGTCGCGCGCAATAGTAAGCTCGCTGTTGTTGGCGTTGTATATCGCAAAAGCAAACATACCCGAAAGCTTTTTAATAAATTCGCTGCCTTGCTTAATAAATCCGTTAACAACAAGCTCCGCATCGTCGCCCGTTTCTAAATCTAAATTAAGCTCGCTTTTTAAAAGCGCGTTGTTATATATCTTCCCGCTAAAAGCTACAAAATAACCCTTTGCGGTTGAATATTCGGTAACGGGCTTTGGCGATTTTTCGGAAAGCTGCTTTGCTCCCAAGCAAAAGCCGTAATCAACACTTGTTGCGGTCTTTCCGTCTTTATAAAAAGAAAGGTGGTTTAGCATCGCGCTTATATCGCTATTCGATTTTGAAATATATCCTGCTATCGCAAACATATTTTTCCTCTTTCAAAATGGGTTGGTTTATTTTATCATATAAACCCAAAACAGTCAATAAAGCTTTTAATCTTTAATAAGATAAGCTCTGCAGGGCGCGCCCTCTGTGCCGGAAATATTAAGCGGCGCTGCGCTAAGAAAATAACGTCCCTCATCAACTCCGATAAGATTTAACCCTTCAAGAAGTATAACGTCTGCTTCCAATAAAATAAGGTGAACCTCCATCGGCGCGTCGATAGGGCCAACGCTTTGGCTTTCGTTGCCTAATAACCTAACGCCCGCGTCCCTAAAAGCTTTTGCCGCCTCTGCGGTAACCGTCGCGGCACCCGCTATAAGTATCTTCTCGCAAGCTCCGAGGGATTGGGCTTTTCTAAAAATCTCTTGCGCCTCGCTTGCGCTAATAAATCCGTCAGTCCTCGCAACGTAACAATCGCCTACAAATCTGTCAAGCTCAAAGTCGCTAACCGTCTTTCCGCCGCTAATAAAATGCGCGGGCGCGTCAACGTGCGTTCCGTTGTGAACACACATCGAAATCGTAGAAAGATTGTAAAGATCGCCGTTTTCTATACTAAAAACCTTTTCGCTTTTCGGTGTCGGGTCGCCCTTAAAAACTCTGCAACCTAAAACCTCTTGCGAAATATCAAAAATCCTCATCTCGCCCCTCCGCTTCCGATGCTTGTATTATGCTTTTTAATTATATCATATCTTTTCACAAAATGCAAAAAGCTTTTTAAACAATAACCTTTTGTTTTTCGCCTCGACGATTGTAGATGGCGTTATTAAGAGGTATATTTTATATTTTTTTCTCTTGGAAACAAATTATAATCACCTTGAAAAAAGTTGTGGCTTTGTGGTATAATAAACCAACTCGAATTTGGGAGAAATAGCTTATGAAACTAATTCATCTGTCCGACCTTCATATAGGCAAGCGTGTTAATGAATATTCGATGTTGGAAGATCAAAAATATATACTTTTAGAAATCCTTAGG
>JAZRTL010000160.1:0-5972 GCA_045652025.1 Eubacteriales bacterium | reverse complement strand
AAATATGGCTACAAGAGCTTCTTCTGCCAATACGGAGGAATAACCAAATGGGTGAAGCAAAAAGCTTTTCCGAGCTTGAAAATGCTATAAACTATAAATTTAATAACCAATCCTTGCTTTGTGTTGCGCTAACACATTCCTCGTATTGTAACGAAAACCGTAAGCGCGGCTTTACCGAAAGCAACGAGCGTAGCGAGTTTTTGGGGGATTCCGTTCTTTCCTTAATAACGGCGGAGTTTTTATATAATTCCTTCCCGAACGTTGACGAGGGCTTTCTTACTCGCACCCGCGCCGCGCTCGTATGCGAGGATTCGCTTGCAAGCTTCTCTAACAAGCTTTCATTGGGCGATTATATGCTTTTTGGTAAGGGCGAAGCCGTTTCTTCGGGCGGTCGCCACCGCAAAAGCACCATTGCCGATGCGTTCGAAGCGCTTATCGCCGCTATTTATCTCGACGGCGGTATGGACGAGGCAAGAAAATTCGTTTTGCCTTATATAAAGGAAATGCTCGAAACGGTTAGCAAAACCGGCACAGAGGACTATAAATCGAGATTGCAAAGAATTGTTCAACAAACACCCGAAGAGGTGCTTACCTATAAGCTCGTCGGCGAGGACGGACCTCCCCACGACAGAACCTTTAGCTACGAGGTTTATCTAAATTCCAACCTGCTCGGTAAGGGCGAGGGAAGAAGCAAGCGCGAGGCAGAGCAAGCCGCCGCGCGAGAAGCGCTTATTTTGCTTGGAGAGTTAGATGAAACCGCACCGTAACCTTCCGTTTTTCGTTCCCCACGCGGGTTGCCCCAACTGTTGTGTTTTTTGCTCGCAGGTTAAAATTACGGGTCAACGCGCGGAAAAGGATATAAATACCGAGCTTTTCGAGCTAACAGAGATGCTCGAGAGCGCGGAAGTAGGCGGAAGCGAAAGCCAAATCGGCTTTTTTGGCGGTAGCTTTACGGCAATCGAGCGACCGCGTATGGTTGCGCTTTTGGAGAAGGCGAACGAATATATTAAAAGGGGCGTTGCCAAAAGCATTCGCGTTTCTACCCGCCCCGATAAAATTAATAGCGAAGTTCTTGCCTTGCTAAAGGAATATAACGTTACGAATATCGAGCTCGGCATACAAAGCACAAGCGATTTTGTGTTAAAGCAATGCGAGCGCGGCCATACCGCAGCCCAATCGCTAACGGGCGCTCGTATGGTGGTCGAGAGCGGATTTGAGCTTTGCGGACAGATGATGGTCGGCTTGCCCGGCGCGGATTTGGAAAGCGAGCTGAAAACCGCGCGCGACATCGTTAAAATGGGGGCAACCGAGGCGCGTATCTACCCAACGGTTGTTTTTGCGGGCACAAAGCTTTTCGATATGGCAAAAAACGGAGATTATATACCGTTAACGCTCGAGGATGCGGTAGATAGAACCGCAAAATGCTTTAAAGTCTTTTTGGATGCGGGTGTAAAGCTGCTTCGTATCGGCTTGCATTCGTCCGAAAGCTTGTTAAGCGCTCCTATGGGCGCAAACCACCCCGCTATCGGCGAGCTTGTTAAAAGCCGCGTATATACCGACCTAATTATTGAACAGGCGGGGGATTGCAAGGGCAAGGTCCTTTGCGTTGAGATTAAAAAAGAAGATATTTCAAAATTAAGCGGACATAATAATTCCGCAATAAATCGGCTAAAAGAGCATACGGGCGCATTGGCGGTTGAAGTAATCCCAAGTAATCTGCCCGAGTTTATGCCGTTAGTTAAAATAAGGAGTGTTTAAATATGCGCCTAAAAGCAATAGAAATGCAGGGGTTTAAATCCTTCCCCGATAAAACTCGCATTAGCTTTGATAGCGGCGTTACTGCCATCATCGGCCCTAACGGTAGCGGTAAATCCAATATTTCGGATGCTATTCGTTGGGTATTGGGTGAAATGAGCGCAAAATCCTTGCGCGGCAGTAAGATGGAGGACGTTATCTTTAACGGTACCGCAAGCCGTAGTGCCGCTAACTATTCTTCGGTTTCGCTTATTATCGATACCGAGGAGGAATATAACCGCGCAAACCATATTACTATCGAGGCAGAGGAAGCTGCCGAGGCGCAAAATGCCAACGTTGGCTATCGCCTTAGCGATCAAGCCGAGGTTACCGTAACGCGTAAGCTTTACCGTAGCGGCGAAAGTGAATATTACATAAACAAAAAACAGGTTCGACTTAAGGATATCTACGAGCTTTTCTATGATACGGGCATCGGCAGAGAGGGCTATTCTGTTATCGGTCAGGGTAAAATAGCCGAGGTATTGTCCCAAAAGGACGATGAACGCCGCAGTATTTTCGAGGAAGCGGCAGGTATCTCCAAAATCCGCTATAAAAAGTTAGAGGCGGAAAGAAAGCTGCGCGATACCGAAAACAACTTGGTTCGCGTTAACGATATCCTTGCCGAAATTTCTTCCCGCATCGGTCCTTTGGAGAAGGAAGCCGAAAACGCAAAGCAATATCTTGTTTTGAGCGAGGAGAAGAAGGGTATAGAGATAACTCTTTGGCTCGATAGGTTGGATTATCTTCGTGCAAGAAGAGTTGAATGTGAAGAAGAGCTTAATTCGGCTAAATTGGCGTTTAACCTTGCCGAGCAAGCGGTTATCGCTTGCGATAGCGCGACCGATAGAATTCTTAACGAAAGCTATGAATTTTCGCGCAATATGAGCGCTTGCGAGCACGAAAAGACCGAAGCCGTTACCAAAAAGGGCGAGGCAGAGGGACGTAAGGCGGTTTGCGCTAACGATATTGCCCATGCGGAAGAATCGGTTGCAGAGGCGAAAAAGGCGATAGAGCTTGCCGTTGCCGAAAAGGCAGATGCGGAAAGCTTTAACAAAACCTGTAAGGAAGCGCTTGTCGCGGCGGAAGCAAAGCTTTCGGAAGCCGAAAATAACGCAAGAAAAGCAGAAGAGGTTTACGAAAACGCGCGCGCCGCATCGGTTAACGCGGATAGCGAGCTAACCCGCAACCAAAACGCGCTTGAGCTTCTTAATTCCGAAAAGAGCGTGCTTGCCGCGCGTGAGGCGGCTTGTAACGCATCGCTCGAGGCGGAAAAGAGAACCGCAGACGAAAATTCGGATCGCCTTCAGGACGCTCGCGAGCGTATGAACTCGCTTTCGGATTTTCTTGCCGAAACCGAACAAAAGCTTTCTGAAATTACAAAGCTTATTAACGAAACCGAAAATAAAATCATCTCGCTCGATTACGAACGCGCTTCTCTTTTGCAATCGCTTCGTAACGTAGGCGATGAAATTACTGCCGAAAGAATTGCGCTTTCCGCCGAGGAGCAAAAGCGAGACCAGCTTATCCGTCTTGAAAATCTGCTCGAGGGCTATTCCGAAAGCGTTAAGAGAGTTATTAACGATTGTGCTGCTGGCAAGATTAAAAACAACGGTAGCAATATCGAGCTATACGGCACCGTTTCCAACATAATTTCCTCGGATAGCGAATACGTTATCGCGCTTGAAACCGCGCTCGCCGCGGCGGTGCAGTTTATCGTTGTCGAAAAGGAATCGGATGCAAAGGCGTGCATACGCTATCTTAAGGAAAATAAGCTCGGTAGAGCGACCTTCCTTCCTATCGAAAGCGTTAACGGTAAGCTTGCCGAGGTAGAAGCCATTAAGGATATGGATGGCTATATCGGTATTGCGAGCGAGCTTGCAAAATACGACGAAAAGTTCCGCGGCATTGCTAACGACCTTTTGGGTAGAACCGTTATTGCCGATAATATCGAATCCGCTTCCGCTATTGCGCGCAAGAGCGGCTTTAGAATTAAAATCGTAACGCTCGACGGTCAAATTATTAACGCGGGCGGTAGCTATACCGGCGGCTCTTCCGCCGTTAAGGTCGGCGTGTTTACACGTGCGATGGATATTGAACGCCTTGGCGAAGAAATTAAGGTACGCGAAAAGAAGATAAACGAGCTTACCGAAAAGCAGGAAAAGCTTACTTTAGAATGTGCCGAAGCGGATACCAAGTTAGAAACGTTAAAAATCACTCTTTCCGAATCGAATACCAATAAGGCGGGCTTTAGCGCAACTAAAGAATCGCTTGCGGTTCGTATGGAAGAGGAAATGGCAAGAATAGATGCGCTTGCATCCAGCGGCAACGCCGTTGTTAAATTGCAAGAGGAGCTTGCTTTAATTATTGCCGAAGGCGAAAAGCTTTCGATTGCCATTGCTTCCGCAACGAGCGCCCGCGATAACGCGCGTGCGAACGGCGAACAGCTAAAGGCAGCCGAGGAAGCGGCTTTTGCATCGCTTGGCGAAGCAAAAATGGCGTTGTTTACCGCAAAGAACGAGCTTTCTGTCGTTGGCGAAAGGTTGGAGCTTGCTTCCCGCCGCGAAACCGAAATTAATGCTCGTATTCAGCTTGGCAGCGCTTCTATCGAAAAGGCAGAATTGATAATTAAAGAGCGTAGCGAGGAAACCGCAAGGATTGGCGAAATTTGTGCCGAATGCGATGCGGTTATTGCAAATTGCGATAAACGTCTAAGCGAGCTTGTTTTGGGCAGAGAAGAAAAGGAAAAGCAGCTTCTTGAAATGCGCGAAACACAAAAGAAGGTCGCGAGCGAAAAGGAAGATGCCTTCCGTCGCTTGACCGAAGCGGAAATGAAATGCACCAACGTTAATACCGAGTTCGATAGCGTTACTTCGAAGCTTTGGGACGAATATGAGCTTACCTATTCGGATGCGGAAAGCTTCCGCTTGCCTAAGGAAAAGATGGATAAGGGCGCAACCCGCTTGGCATCTCTTAAGGCAAAAATACGCGCGATGGGTGTTATTAACGTTAACGCTGTCGAGGAATATCGCGTTACAAAGGAACGTTACGATTTCCTTACCGCGCAGGTTGATGACCTTAACAAGACCCGTTCCAGTCTTGATAGAACTATCGCAAAGCTTGCCGCGGGTATGAAGGAAACCTTCCTTGAATGCTTTGATAAAATTAATACCGAATTCAACGCGGTATTTACCGAGCTGTTTGGCGGCGGTAGCGCAAGATGCGAGCTTACCGACCCGCTACTTCCGCTTGAATGCGGAATAGACATCGTTCTTAAGGTGCCCGGAAAGAGCGTTAGAAGTATTTCGTTGCTTTCGGGTGGCGAGCAATCCTTTGCGGCAATTTCGCTTTATCTTGCTTTGCAAAAGGTTAACCCCTCGCCGTTCTGTGTGTTCGACGAAATCGAATCGGCGCTTGACGACGTTAATATCGTTAAGCTTGCCTCCTACGTTCGCCGTAACAGCGATAAAACTCAATATATTCTTATTACCCACCGTCGCGGCACGATGGAGCGCGCAGATACCATTTACGGTATAACTATGCGCCAGAAGGGTATTTCGGAATATATGAAGCTTAATATGGCTAAGCTTGACGATATTATTAAGGAGTACACTAACTAATGGGCTTTTTCGATAAATTAAAACAAGGTCTTAAAAAGACCAAGGACGCGCTTTTAAAGCCGGTTAACGACCTCTTTTCTTCCTACGATAAGGTTGACGAGGATTTTTACGAGGAGCTTTGCGACCTTCTTATTATGGCGGACGTTGGTGTTGAAACCTCGACCTACCTTGTCGATGAGCTTCGCGACAGACTTAAAGAAAAGAAGATAAAGGAAACAACGGTAGCAAGAGAGGAATTTAAGCAAATTCTTACCGAAGCGGTTGGCGAAAGCGGCGAGCTTAATTTGGGTAGCGGTCTTTCGATAATTCTCGTTATCGGCGTAAACGGCGTTGGTAAAACCACCTCTATCGGTAAGATAACCCATTGCTTAAAGGAGCAAGGAAGAAGCGTGCTTCTTGCCGCGGGCGATACCTTCCGCGCAGCAGCGAGCGAGCAGCTTGCAATTTGGGCAGAGCGTAACGGTGTTTCGATAATTCGTCAAAACGAGGGTGCAGACCCTGCCGCAGTAGTCTTCGACGCTGTCGGTGCGGCTAAAAAATCAAATTGCGATACGCTTATCG
>JAZRTL010000159.1:0-5057 GCA_045652025.1 Eubacteriales bacterium | reverse complement strand
GTTCCGTTCTTATATCCCGCGCGGTAAGTACCCCGGCTGTGTGTTGTTTATCGAGCTTAATCCCGAGCTTACCGACGTTAACGTTCACCCCGCAAAGACCGAGATTAAATTCGCTTGCGAAAAGGACGTTTTCCGCGCCGTTTACTATGGCGTAAAGAGCGCTATCGGTGCCGAGCCGGACGAAAAGCCGCTTGGCGAGAGCACAGAGCAAAAAAATCTATTTTCGCCCACGGTGGCGGATATAAAGGAAGAGGACCCCTGCGGCATTGCACCCGTCGAAAAGGTTAGGATAGAGCCGAAGGACATTGACTTTTTCCCCAAGGATAAAGAAGAAACACAGCAAATCGAGCATCAGGTGGCTAAACCTAACCCTATTGCCGAAGCCAAACAAAAGCCCGCCTTCCGTGCCGATATTGGCGAGGATGACCTTATCCCAAGCGATTCGCAGTTCGTCTTTTCGGATAACCATCCCGTCGAAAAGGAGCTTGAAAATATCGTCGATGAGCCCGAAGGTGTCGCGCAACAAACCCTCGCGCCCGACGAACCGACTTGGCGTATGATAGGCCAAGCGTACAACGCCTATATTTTCGTCGAAACAGAAGAAAATATTTTGGTTATCGATAAACATGCCGCGCACGAGCGTTTAATATATGAGGAGCTTGCGAAAAACAAACAGCTTCATATCCAAGAGCTTCTTTCGGGCGTGCCCGTTTCGGTCGGACGCGAGCAAGCCGCGGTTTTGCTTGAGAATGCCGAATATTTAGAGGAAAAGGGCTTTAAAATAGAGGATTTCGGAGAGGGTAGCGTTATCGTTCGAAGCGTTCCCGCGACGATGAATAATCTAAAGGGGCTTGCGAGCGTGCTCGAGGATTTTGCAAAGGCGTTGCTCGATGGCAACGGACTTTCCTTCGAGGAGCGTTGCGACAGAGCGCTTTATACGGTTGCCTGCAAGATGGCGCTTAAGGCGGGGGTTAAAAATCGCCCCGAGGACGATGAAAACGTCGTTTCTATGCTTGCGCTCAACCCTCATCTTCGTTATTGCCCCCACGGCAGACCGTTTATAAAACCAATACCCAAAAGGGAAATAGAGAAATTTTTTGATAGGTAGATTATATGAGCTTTACAATACATAAAACCTGCGGCACGGCGCGTACGGGCACCTTTAAAACGGTTCACGGCGATATTCAAACCCCCGTGTTTATGAACGTCGGAACAAGCGCCGCAATAAAGGGCGGTATTTCAACGGGTGATTTAAAGCATATCGGCTGTCAAGTCGAGCTTTCCAACACCTACCACCTTCACGTTCGTCCGGGCGAGGATATTATTTATCAGCTCGGCGGAATACATAAGTTCTTTAATTGGGATAAGCCGGTGTTAACCGATAGCGGCGGATTTCAGGTGTTTTCGCTTGCACAGCTTAGAAATATAACCGAAGAGGGCGTTACCTTCCAATCCCATATGGACGGTGCGAAGATTTTTATGTCGCCCGAGGTTAGTATGCAAATCCAATCCAAGCTGGCATCGACCATCGCTATGGCGTTCGACGAATGTCCCTCCTCGGTTGCCGACCATAAATATATTAGTAATTCGGTAGATAGAACAACCCGTTGGCTTTATCGCTGTAAGGAAGAGATGGACCGCCTTAATTCGCTTCCCGAAACGATAAACAAGGACCAAATGCTTTTCGGTATCGGTCAGGGCGGCGTTTACGATGATATTCGTATTCGTCATATGCAAGAGATAGTTAAGCTCGACCTTCCCGGTTACGCGCTCGGCGGATTGGCGGTTGGCGAAAGCGCCGACGAGATGTACCGCGTTATCGAGGTTTGCGAGCCGTATATGCCAAAGGATAAGCCAAGATATTTGATGGGCGTTGGTACACCCGTTAATATATTGGAGGCGGTTGACCGCGGTATCGACTTTTTCGATTGCGTAATGCCCTCGCGTAATGCAAGACACGGTAATTTGTTCACAAGCGAAGGACTTATTAACCTTAATAATTATAAATACATTCTCGATTCCCGTCCTATCGACGAGAATTGCGATTGCCCCGCTTGCCGTAGCTATAGCCGCGCTTATATAAGACATTTGTTCAAGGCGCGCGAGCTTTTGGGTATGCGCCTTTGCGTTATCCATAACCTTTATTTCTATAATAAGCTTATGGAAAAAATCCGTAATGCAATTATGGAGGGTAATTGGAAAAGCTTTAAGGAAGAACAGGTTTATAAGCTCGGAAAAAGAGCGGAATAACCAAAAAATCCAACAATTAAACAAAAAGCGGCGTTCTTTTTTGGGAACGCCGCTTTTTTAACGCTTTTTGATGTCAAAATTAGCAAAAAGGGATATGGTTATTTGTGCATTATGTCGATACATTAAATTTCCATAAATATATTTTTACGTATTGTTGACAAAATTATTTTAGCGTGCTATAATGCTAACACTAATTATATATTAAGAAAGGAACATTTCACAATGCTTCAAATGAAAAGATTAGCAGCACTTGCGCTCGCAGTTTTGTTTGTATTCAGCAGCTTCGCAGCAGTTCTTGCTGACGTACTTGTTGAAAACCCCACAAAAGGCGACGTAAATGCTAACGGCGAAATCGACTCTATGGACTACGTTCTTACCAAGCGTGCATACTTCAACACCTTCACGCTTGACGAAGGTCAGTTCGACAGAGCCGATATCAACAATAACGATGAAATCGATTCCGAGGACTACGTTATTATTAAGCGTATGTATTTCGGCACCTTCCCGCTTCCTAAGCCCGAAGAACCTGCTGACCCCTCGGAACCCTCCACTCCTTCCGAACCTTCCACTCCTTCGGAACCTTCGGAACCTTCGGAACCCTCTAACCCCGCAACTCCCGATGAACCCGCTACTCCCGATGAACCTCACACTTGTGTAGGTGAAGGCGATTGGGTTAAGGACGAAGAAAATCACTGGAAAGTTTGCTCCTGCGGCGAAAAGACCGACGTAGCAGCTCACGCCGGCGCAGAATTCGTTGAAATCCAACCTTCCACCACCGAACAGGAAGGTATCTACAAGAAGTACTGCGATACCTGTGGTGTTGAAATCGACGGTTATACCGTTCCCAAGAAGATCACTCCCGTTGACTCTAAGGTAGTTGGCGCGTTTGATATCGATAACTGGCAAAACGTAGGCGATGGTTCTAACGTTCCTTATATGTTCACCGCTCCCTACGATGCAAGCAAGTTCGCTTGGTGGAGCCAAGCTGCCTTCGCACCTGTTGAAGGTATGGAAAACGTTTATGAAATGGTTGAATACCGCGGCGCAATCGGCGAGGAAACTCCTCTTACCATTCCCGCAGGCGGCTTCGTTTGGGCTGCTTGGAGCGGCGCTGCTGACGGCACCAACGGTGCTTGGGCTCGCGTATTTATGGGCGGCGTTGTTGTAGGTGGCTACGTTAAGTTCACCGGCATCGACTACGCTAACAAGACCATCTCTGAGGATGCTAACGCTGAAGTTGGTTCCAACTCCAACGTTGCTGTAGAAAACAACGTTCTTTTGAACAAGACTTACGAAAAATCTCCTCTCTTCCGCCAAGGCGGTGCAGACACAGGTTGGGGCTACGATGCTAACGCTGCAGAATCCTACCCCGATACCGATAACAAGGAACTTACCGACGGTATGTTCTCCAACGCATCCTACACCGATGCAAAGTGGGTTGGCTTCAACGCGAAGACTCCCGACCTTCCCGGCTATAACTGGGTAAGATTTGACCTTGAAAGCGCATATAGCTTCTCCGCTTTCTATGCTTACATTGGTAGAGATACTTCTGTTGGTATCGCTGCTCCCGCAAGCGTTGAATTCCTCGTTTCCGACGATGGCGTTACCTACACCTCCGTTGGTTCCGTAGTTCCCGCTGACAGCACCAACTACTACGAAATCGTTAAGTTGGAAGCAGAAGCAGTTGGTCGCTTCGTAGAAATCCGTATTTTCTCTACCGGTTGGGCATTCGTTTCCGAAGTTGCTGCTTCCGCAGTTCCTTACGTTGCAGAAAGCACCGATGACGAACAAGAACCCACTCCCGAAGAACCTGAATTTATCGTTCCCGAAGAAACCACTAACCTTATCGCAGGCGTTGACCTTGGTCTTACTCCCTCGGGCGAATACACCGGTAGTCTTACCGATGGTGTTATCGATACCGACCTTCGCTCCGAAGCTAAGAACAAGTGGTTTGGCTTCTATCATAATCCCGGCCACTCCGGCATTAACGCTCCCGACGGCGTAGCTACTATCATTGCTGACCTCGGTGAAGAAAAAGCTGTTACCGAAGTTAAGATGTTTACCTTCGTAGGCAGCAAGTGGGGTATTAACGCTCCTACTAATGTAGAAATCTTCGTTTCCGATGACGGCGCAGAATGGACCTCCAAAGGCACCGTTACCTATAGCAACGACGGCAACAACGGCCAATGGGGCGTTGCTACCATTAACGAAAATACTCAATTTGTAAAGATTACCTTCACTCTTGCAGGTACTTGGGCAATGATCGGTGAAGTTGAAGTTATCGGCGCAGATGTTCCCTCTGCTCCCGCAACTCCCGATGAACCCACTCCCGAAGAACCCGAACACACTTGCGTTGCAGGCGAAGCTTGGGAATCCGATGCTGATAACCACTGGAACGTATGTGAATGTGGCGCAGAAATGAACAAGGCGGCTCACACTGCTGGCGAATGGGAAGTTAAGGTTCCCGCTACTACCGAAAACGGTGGCGAAGAAGTTAAGAAGTGTACCGTTTGTGGCTACGTTGTAGATACCAGAACAACCGATCCTATCCCCGCATCCGTAAACCTTGTTTCCGGCAAGCAATATGAAATTTCTGCTGAACCTATCGGCGATTATACCGCAGCAAACTGGGCTCTTACCGATGGCGTTGCTAAAGAATGGACTCCTTACGATAACTCCGCGTTCTGCTTCAACGGTAACAACACCGTTGACCGTTACGCTTATATCGACTTCGATCTCGGCGCATACTGCACCCTTACCGAAGCAAAGGCACACATCTACGTATTGCCTCAGAGCGGCATCGTTAC
>JAZRTL010000158.1:0-6942 GCA_045652025.1 Eubacteriales bacterium | reverse complement strand
GCCCGAGGAGATGCAAATCTTTTGGAGATTGGTGTTAACGTCCGCGCCGTTGGCTACGGTTGTTTTTGTGCCCAAGCTTTCGTACGCTTTTTCTACTTCTTTGATATAATCAACTCTCTCTTCGGGCTCTGTTAACGCGATAACAGAAAGCTCTTCGATAAAAATCCAAGTCGAATTACCGCGATAAGTAAATTGAACGTAGCGAGCGGAAACCGACTCATCCAAAACGAGCTCGGCAAGGTTAACCGTACCGATGCGAGCTTCTTCCTTTAGGGTTAAGCTACCTACGGAACGCCATGCTGTTTTATCGTTAGAAACTGAAATTGTAACGGTAATTTCGGAGCTTACGCCCGCTACCTTATCGAGATAAATATTTGAAGAAAAGGTATGTATTCCGCTATATTCGCGAGTTAAATCAACGATAATCGAAAGATTTTTAGTTGAATAACCCGAAAGCGCAGAATTACTATAGGAATATATATCGTAATACGAGCCGTTTGTGAGTTCGGAGTTATATACGTCGGGATAGCTGGTTCCGGGTCCTTTTGAGGTTGTATAGGTTTTGCCGCCGGCTACGTTAAGGTTAACCTTTTCGGGTTCGGTAGGAATATCCTCCGATGTATCTCCCGAGGTGTCATCGGAAGTATCGTCGGAAGTATCGTCGGATGTATCGTTAGATGTACCGTCGGATGTATCGTCGGATGTATCGTCGGAAGTGTCATTAGAGGTATCGCTTGATTCTTCGGACGAGGTGTTATCGGACGGTACGTTAGAAGATTCGTCCGAGGTATCTACCGTTGGGATTGAAGTATCATCGCTCGGAGCGTTAGAGGGAACATCCGAGGAATTATCCGTTATATCGTCGTTTGTTTGGTCGTTAGAGGGTTGTTGAATTTCGAAGGTACCGAAATATGCGCGCTTTATCAAAACGTAATCCATACTATCGATATCGCCGGATTTATTCACATCGCCCGATTTAAGTTGAAGCTCGTTAAATCCAAACGTGCCGAAATACGCTCTTTTTACAAGAACGTAGTCCATACTATCGATTTCGCCCGAATCGTTTACGTCGCCAAGAATATACGCTTCACTCGTGCCGCTGGCAACAAATATCGACGATGCGACACAGATAAAAAGCATTAAAATTGTTAGCGAGATGCAAAGCAATCTTTTCATAAATCAGCTTCCCTCTTTACGTTTATTTTACAATTTCATTTTATCACAATTACGAAAAATTGCAACAACAAAAAGCCAAATTATTGATTTAATAACAATCACCCCGAAAATCCTTTCGGATTCTCGGGAACCCCACAAATAAAAAAGACCACCGAATTAACGGTGGTCTTAAATACTTTATTACATTGTAACAAATGCAAACTTAGCAACGAAGATAAGTGCAATAAGGGTTGCAACCAAATCCTTCTTGGTGAATTTGCCGGTGAAGATAGTTATAAGAAGGTATGCAATACATCCAATACCGATGCCGTTAGAAATAGAATATGTAAGGGGCATCATAATTAGGGTAAGGAATGCAGGAACAGCACTTCTTATATCTTTCATATCTACGTTAGCAAAGTTCTTAAGCATCAATACACCAACGAAAATAAGAGCAGGTGCGGTAGCGCAGGAAGGAACAATGCTCGCAAGAGGAGTAAGGAAAAGACAAACGAGGAAGCAAAGCGAGGTAACTAAGCTTGCAAAACCGGTTCTCGCACCTGCAGCAACGCCGGAAGCGCATTCAACGAAGGTAGTACAAGTAGAGGTACCGAGAACAGCACCGCCAACGGTAGCAACAGAGTCGCAGCTCATAGCTTTTTCAATATCGATCGGGTCGCCGTTTTCGTCAAGCATACCTGCTTCGGTAGCAGCGCCATAGAGCGTACCAACCGTATCGAACATATCTACGATACAGAACGAAATAATAAGAACGATTGCAGAGAAAATACCGCCGATATGTGCTCCGTTAAATGCGAGATTCCAAGCATCTGCATTGAAAAGACCGGTAATACCAATTTCGCCAAAGTCTTTAAACGCTTGGCCGATCGAAGACATATCGAACACAGGCACCTGCCATGTAGCTATATAATATATAACAGCAGAAGCAAGAACACCGATAAGAACAGCGCCCTTAACATTACGCTTTGTCAAAACCGCAATGATAATAAAGCCAATAAAGGTAACAATGGCAGGAGCAATAGTTCTCCAAGCATCCAATGCAGTTAAGCCATCAACGCCAACACTTGAAAATGCGCCATTGATATCAACAAACTGAACAAAGGTATATTGGTTAGCAGTAATAAGACCTGCATTTTTAAAGCCGATAAAAGCAATAAACAAGCCGATGCCGGCAGGAATGGATTTTTTAAGGCATTCGGGCATTGCCTTAGCAATATATTGTCTTGCACCGGTTACAGACAAGAGCAAGAAAACCAAACCGGAAAGGAAAACAATAACCATACCTGAATGGTAACCGCCGATAAGATCTACACCGGCAAAGTATGCACCGGAAATAAAGCAGGTGCAGAAGAAGGAGTTAAGTCCCATACCGCAAGCTTGAGCATACGGCAATTTTGCATAAAATGCATACAACAACGTACCAATCGCAGCGATAAGAACAGATGCGATAAATACAGAGTTCCAAATCTTGCCAAGGGCAACGGAATCTGCGCCGAGAGCAGCGAGCCAACCGCCAGAACCTTCAGCAGCAACTTGAGCAGGGTTTACAAAGATGATGTAAGCCATTGCAAAGAAAGTTGTAAGTCCACCGACGATCTCTTTTCTGTAATTAGAGCCACGTTCGGTGATTTTGAAAAACTTGTCCATGAATTTCTAATCTCCTTATAGAATTTGTAATTTCATTATACTCTATACCATTTCAAATTGCAATAATTTTTGAGGTTTTAGGATTAATTTCTACGATTTAAACGATATATTTTCTTCATATTATTGACTTATCACAAAATACAATTTAAAATAGGATTAGTATATTACGGAGGTAATTAAATTATGAATCAAACATACACATTAAACGTTGCGGGATTACAAAGAGAGCTTCCCATTTGCCCGCTTAACGAAGAGCTTTCTATTGCAGCGTTCGTTATTTTTGGCGACGTTGAATTAACCTGTGCTTGTGCACGCGAGCTTATTAAAATCGCTCCCGAGCACGACGTTATGATAACCTCCGAAAGCAAGGGCATTCCTTTGATTTTTGAAATGGCAAGACAAATGGGCGCTTCAAAATATATGGTAGCAAGAAAGATGCAAAAGCTTTATATGAGCGATATTTTCTCTTGCGAGGTTAATTCCATTACAACAGCGAAAAAGCAAACCCTTTATCTCGACGGCAAGGATGCAGAATTTATGAAGGGCAAAAGGGTTCTTATTATCGACGACGTTATTAGCACGGGCGAATCGCTTAGAGCGCTCGAGAAGCTAATTGAGCACGCCGGCGGTAACGTTGTTGGTAAAATGGCTATTTTAGCAGAGGGCGATGCTAAAGACAGAGAGGATATTAAATATCTTGAGCCCCTTCCCCTATTCCGCGCCGATGGCACAGCAATTTAATTTACAATTTATATAAAAACAAGACACGTCATTTTGATAAGCAATATGACGTGTCTTTATTGTATATCAAAAAGAGAGGAGTTAACACTCCCCTCTTTTTATTGTTAATTATTTTACGGTAACGGTAATTTCGCAAGGTTCGGACCAACCAAGGTATTCGTTATAAGAATAGGTGAAGGTGATTTCGCCGGTGAAGTCCTTTGCGGGATAGAAGAAGAAGCTTCCATCGCTATTCATGCTGACCGTGCCGTTTTCGGGCATAGAGATAATCTTAAATTCACGAGGAATATCAAGCTCGAAATCGATCTTGCCGGTGCAGGGTGTATTAACTGCGGTTTCTACCTTTACGGTATCTACTGCTTCGGGAGTTGCATCGATAGTGCCCTTAATGAAGTGGTAAGTCTGATCATAGACGTTTCTTGCCATATTAGATTTAGACTTAGCAGCATCAGCAAAGATGGTGAATGCTTGGTAATACATAACGATAGTATCGTCCATATAGCCATATTCGGCACCGGAGCCCAAGTATTGCATATACTTCTTATAGAACAATTCCTGTGTTAAGGAAGGACTATCGATTTCCATTTCAAAGCCCATACCGTACAAAGCGGTAAGGTTTGCACAGTTTACAACTCTGCTGTAAGGCGCTTCTTCGTTGAATACATAGTTGGGCTGCATACAAGCAACGTCAAAGCCATATTCTGCCCATTGGCTGTAACCGGTCGAGCAGTAGTAAGGAATCCAGAAGAATGTCTTATCAACCTCGTGAACCATATCCGAAATTGCATTTAACAAATCCTTGGATTGAGTATCCTTAACCTCAATAGCTTCGTGCCACCAGTAGTAACCAACAAGCTCAATGTTAGAGAAGTTGCAAGCGGCATCGATCTTTTCGATTTCGTTAATATACCATTGCATTGCCTTAACACGATCTTCGTAGTTCTTGAAGTTTTCGTTAATGCCGTCGCCGTCAACGTCGCCGAAATCGCAACCAACGGTGGGATAGTACAAGGTTACGGTATATTTGAACTTATAATCTGCGGGAAGACCGAGAGCAGTCTTTACTTGACCAGCGGCATCTTCAAGCGCTTTTACGTTTCTGCCGTCTGCATAAAGGTCATCAATGGTCCATTGCCAGTCGCTCTTAATACCATTTTCGTGAGGTCTTGCGCCACTGGGGAAGGTGGTATTTGCATAAAGGAACAAGAAGCTATCGAACATAACGTCTTGGGGCTTGCCTTCAGCATCTACATAAGAGAGATAAGGAATAAGCTCTTCTGCGGTGTAGTTAAACGCGGTGCTATGGTACATAAGGCAAAGGTCCTTTGCGCCACCGAGAAGCTCTTCGGAGGGTTCAATTCTGGAACCGCTCAAAACGCCCTCGTGAAGCTTATAACCAAGCGCTTCGGGGTCGCTACCGCTGGAATTCTTCATACCGAATACTTCAAGCTCATCGCAACCAACCCACGCGCCAACGTCGAACACATAGGAAATATATCTTGCCTTAACAGCTTTCTTAAGAACAAGCTCGCCCTTGTAGATGAAGTCTGCGCCTCTGCCTTCGAGCTGAAGATCGCCAAGGCCATACCAGTTAATACCATCAACAGAGCAGAAAACGTTAACTCTGGAGGGGCGAGAAACAGCCCAATCGGTTTTTTCTACGAAGCTTGCGGTAATCTTATCGACAGATGAGATATGGTCAAGGTCGTAAATTACGGTTCTGCTTGCGCCGGTACAGAATTTAAAGAATCTGCCGTTATGGATATCGGTAGTAACCGAACGAAGACCGTCGGTCATAGCCGTAGAGGTTACAGGAGTGTTATTTGCAACGTTTTCATCGGAAATATCGCTTGCGCAAATAATCTGTTGTGTCTTTTTGAAAATAAGGTTTTCGTATTCGTTGCTTGCTTCACTTCCCCATTCGGTAGGATTGGTATCAAATACTACTTCGGGGTAGATGGAATAAGAGGTTTGAACGTCGCGGTGAGCATAAACCGCAAGCTCCTCTACCATAGCAATATTGCATTCGGTAGCAACGAAGGTAAATTCGATATATCTTGCGCTAATAGCGTTATCGAAAGGAACGGAATAAGTAAATGCGCCGGACTTGATAAGAGTATTACCATAGATAATGCCAAGGTCGGTCTTATTATTCTTATCGTCGATTGCAGCGAACTTTACTGCAACGGGCAAATAGATATCAATAGCGTTTCTTGCGAAGAAGGTCGCTTCAACAGATGCGATATCGGTAACCATTGCGCCAAGGTCAACGGTAACGGTAACATCGGAAGAAAGGTCAAAGCCAACCCAAGTTTCGCCTTCGTAGTAGCCGCTAACCTTACCGTCGGTAAGCATCTTACCGCTATCGGAGAAGGTCTTGGTCTTACCGTTAATCTTATAGGACTTGCCTTGGGAAACAAGAACCTTTTCTAAATCGCGGTTGATAGCAACGTCGGAAGTGGGCTTCTTAACAACGCCAAGGGTTTGGTATGCAGAGTTTACTGCTTCAACATACTTGCCGCTGGTTTCTGCGCCTTCAACGTCCGCGATAACCATAATTTCATCAACGAAGGTCCAAGCAGAAGCGCTTCTAATATCGAAACGAATGTATCTGGATTGGATATAACCCTTAACAACGAGCTCTGCTTCTTGGACAGTACCGCCGATTTCAGCAGGTTCGCCTGTTGCCTTCTTAAGACTGCCGATGGTGGTCCACTTAGAGCCATCAATAGAGCCGGTAACAGAGATAGATGCGGGCTCACCAATACCTGCTTCGTTATAGGAAAGGTAGCCAACCTTGAAGGTATAGATCTTATCGTAAACAGTACCAAGGTCAACCATAACGCTAACGTTACCGGAATAGCCGGAAAGCGCAGAATCGTTATAGTTACCGTCGATAACGGTGGATCTAATACCATCGGTAAGCTCGGAACCATAGGTATCGGGGTATGCGTCGCCGGCTTCGATAGACTTAGTATAGGACGAGCCAACGGAAACGATAGTGTTTAGGGGGTTATCAGAAACGGTAACGCCGGTTAACACCAATTGCTTTTTCGTGCTGTTGCCGGATACGGCTTGGAAGCTTTCTTCCGAAACGTCGGTTGTGTTTTGACAAGCAACGCAACATGCAGAAAAGACAAAAATCAATGCAAGTAATAAAGCGATTTTTCTCATAGTACATTCCTTTTAATTTATTTTCCTAATTATAACATACATAATCGATTTTGTCATTAGGATTTATAATTTTTTTACATTTATTTTTTAAAAAAGAAGCGCCCTGCATTTGCAAGGCGCTTGATTTTAAGCGTTTTCTTCGAGATAAGCAACTACGTCGCCGACGGTTAAAAGCGAAGGAAGAGCAGCTTCATTAAAAATAAC
>JAZRTL010000157.1:0-2909 GCA_045652025.1 Eubacteriales bacterium | reverse complement strand
GACGCTTTAAAGCCCAATTTGGTACAAACGCTCGAGGGCACTCCCGCGTTCGTCCATGGCGGTCCTTTTGCTAATATTGCCCATGGCTGTAATTCGGTTATGGCAACTAAAATCGCGCTTAAAATGGGCGATTATACCGTTACCGAGGCGGGCTTTGGCGCGGATTTGGGTGCCGAGAAGTTTTTGGATATCAAATGTCGTATGGCAGGGCTCACACCCGATGCTGTCGTTATGGTTGCAACCGTTCGTGCGCTTAAAATGCATGGCGGACTCTCTAAACAAGAGCTTGCAACAGAGGACCTTAAGGCGCTCGAGCGCGGCGTGCCCAACCTACTTCGCCACGTTGATAATATTAAAAACGTTTATAAGCTTCCGTGTGTTGTTGCAATTAACCGTTTCCCAACGGATACCGATGCCGAAATTAATTTCATTATCGAAAAATGCAAAGCGCTCGGCGTTAATACCATCCTTTCTAACGTTTGGGCGGAGGGCGGTAAGGGCGGCGAGGATTTGGCGCGTGAGGTTGTCCGCCTTTGCGAAGAGGAAAAGGGCGATTTCACCTTTGCCTACGAGCTCGATTGTAGCATAGCCGAAAAGATTAAATCCGTTGTAACCAAGGTTTATGGCGGTAACGG
Organism: Eubacteriales bacterium; assembly: GCA_045652025.1. Lineage (GTDB taxonomy): Bacteria > Bacillota > Clostridia > Oscillospirales > CAG-382 > Coliplasma. The sequence continues at coordinate 2,274 of JAZRTL010000157.1, read as the reverse complement.
CGTTAATATCACGCCTAAGGCGAAAAAACAAATCGAACAGCTCGAATCGCTTGGCTTCGATAAATGTCCTATCTGTATCGCAAAAACGCAATATAGCTTCTCTGATGATGCTACAAAGCTTGGTGCGCCCGAAGGGTTCGATATTACCGTTAGCGACGTAAAGGTTTCCGCGGGCGCGGGCTTTGTCGTTGTTTTAACGGGTAGTATCCTAACAATGCCCGGTCTGCCAAAGGTTCCTGCGGCAGAGCGTATCGATGTTGACGATAAAGGTCAAATCATCGGCTTGTTCTAAAACGTAATATAAAAAGGAAGGGAAGTAACACCCTTCCTTTTGTTTTTAGGTTCGTTTTTGCTCCACGGGGTAGTGCACCCCTTGGGGCTATTTTTGTTTTGTTACCCAAGAAGCCGAACGGGTTCTTGAGGTAATTTATTAAAATTCGGGGCGCGTGTCTAACGCTCTCCTTTATTTTTCCCCAATTTGTGCTCTTAAAGCACCAAAACCAACCAACTTTGTGCCACCACGCCCCACCAATAAAATATTTTTTAAAAAATTTCTGTTGTTCCTACAAATCGCTTGTTTTATAACTCTACAACTAACCAAAATATCCTTGAAATTCCAAGTATATTCGCTATTTCGAACAAGTGTTTGTGATAAAAGGGAGAAATTTTGAACAAAGAACATTGCCGTAATATAGGTGCAAATGTCGAAAAGCATTGAAATATAAGGGAAAGTGGTATTGTCATAATGACGAAACGGTTGTTTTTTATCTTTGTGGCGCTGTTGACAATTATAGGTTTATTATTATATAATAAAACCACAAAAGTGGTGCGAGGTGGCATACTCGCGGCGCAAAGTGGCAGAGTGAACTGCCAAAAAGCCCAAAAATAAGCTTAGGAAAGGGGAAAGGCAAATGTTTTACGGCGAATATAGACATAACATCGATGCAAAGGGACGTTTGTTTATCCCTGCGAAGCTTCGTGAACGCCTTGGAGAAACGTTTATGTTCTCTCGTGGCTTGGATGATTGTGTTTGCATCTATCCGATGGAGGAATGGGAACGCTTTACCGCAAAAATCGAAGAGCTTCCTATGGCAAAGGAACGTCGTGTTCGTCGCTTTTTTTATGCGGGCGCGTACGAAGGAACAATCGATAGTCAAGGCAGAATTAGTCTTTCCCAAAACTATCGCAATATGGCAAAGCTCGAAAAGGAAGTTGTTATCGTAGGTAATGGCTCTCATTTAGAGGTTTGGGCTGCGGGTGCTTGGGAACAAGAGCAATCCTTTATCGATAATGAAGAAATAACGCAAGAACTAATAGAATTGGGTTTTTGATATATGGAATTTTCTCATATCTCTGTTTTACTTAACGAAACAGTCGATTCGCTGAATATAAAACCTAACGGCATCTACGTCGATTGTACCCTCGGTGGTGCAGGGCATACGTCCTTAATCCTTTCAAAGCTCGGTCCCGATGGTATGGTTATCGGTATCGACCGCGATGATGATGCGATTTTAAATGCAAAGCTAAAGGTTAACGATAACCGCTTGGTTACGGTTAAGGATAACTTCGAAAATATTGCGAGCGCCGTTGCCTCGGTTGGCGTAGAACACGTTGACGGTATTTTGATGGACCTTGGCGTTTCCTCCCATCAGCTCGACGTTGCAGAACGCGGCTTTTCCTATATGCAGGATGCTCCGCTCGATATGCGAATGGACCAAACGGCTTCGCTAAACGCTTTTGCGGTTGTAAACGAATATTCCGAACGTGATATCGTTAGAATACTCCGCGATTACGGCGAAGAACGCTTTGCTCCCGCAATAGCATCTAAAATCGTTAAAGCCCGTAACGAAAAACCAATAGAAACAACCTTAGAGCTGTCGAATATAATAACCTCTGCAATCCCCGGTAAGTTTAAGCACGAGGGCGGACACCCAGCAAAGCGTAGCTTCCAAGCGATAAGAATAGAGGTTAACGGCGAGCTCGATTGTATCCCCAAGGCGATAAACGATGGTGCCGAGCTTCTTAATAAGGGCGGAAGAATGTCGATAATAAGCTTCCATTCGCTCGAGGACAGAATTGTTAAAAATCGCTTTAAGGATTTAGAAAACCCTTGCACCTGTCCTTCGGATTTTCCCGTTTGCGTGTGCGGAAAACAACCGCTTGTTAAGGTAATAACAAAAAAACCTATACTTCCGTCAGAGGAAGAGCTCGAAAATAATAGCCGCTCGCATAGCGCAAAATTGCGCGTGTGCGAAAAAATATAGAACGAAAGGT
>JAZRTL010000156.1:0-4653 GCA_045652025.1 Eubacteriales bacterium | reverse complement strand
GGGGTCGTCCGAAAGAACCTTGCAAACAAGCTCAACAAAGCTGTCAAGACATTCCTCTATAACCCATTTTTCGCCGTTCGGCCCGCGCCCAAACGAGGGAGGGTCGAGAATTATCGCATCGTATTTGTTGCCGCGCCTTATTTCGCGCTCGACAAACTTAAAGCAATCGTCGGCGATATATCTTATTTTGTTTTGGGGAATACCCGAAAGCTCGGCGTTGCGCTTTGCCTTTTGGATAATCTTTTTGGAAGCGTCGACGTGGCAAACGAACGCGCCCTCCTTTGCGGCGGCAACGCTTGCGCCACCCGTGTAAGCAAAGAGGTTAAGAAGCTTTATTTCGCGTCCGCTGTTTTTAATAAGCTCTCTAAACCAATCCCAATTCGCCGCTTGCTCGGGGAAAAGACCGGTGTGCTTAAAGCCCATCGCCGAAATGCCGAACTTAAGGTCGTTATAGGAAATAACCCATTCCTCCGGCACGTCCTTTTTAATCCAATCTCCGCCGCCCGAGCGCGAACGACGGTAGATGCCGTCGGCGTTCTTCCAGCCCTTGTGGGTCTTTTCGCCCTTCCAAATAACCTGCGGGTCGGGACGGATTAGGGTGTAATCGCCCCATTTCTCCAACCTTTCGCCGCCGTCGGTATCCAAAAGGCGATAGTCCTTCCAATTATCTGCTTTAAACATAAAAATCTCGCTTTATTCAAAAGTATCGGTAATGCTTATTTGGTCTGCCATACCGTCGGGCACGTCAAGCCCTAAATGGCGGTAAGCGCCCGCAGTCGCGCATCTTCCGCGCGGGGTGCGGTTAATAAAACCAAGCTGTAACAAATACGGCTCGTAAACGTCCTCAAGCGTAACCGCTTCCTCGCCGATAACCGCAGAAAGCGTTTCGAGCCCAACGGGGCCGCCGCCGAAATGCTTAATTATAGCCATAAGCATTCGTCTATCGACAGCGTCAAGCCCAAGAGCATCTACCTCGAGCGCATCGAGCGCCTTGCGGGTGATGCTAAAATCAATAACACCGTTTCCGTCAACTATCGCAAAATCGCGAACGCGCTTAAGAAAGCGGTTTGCAATACGCGGTGTCCCACGGGAGCGGAGCGCAATCTCGTAAGCTCCGTCGGCGGTAATCGGAATGCCCAAAATACCTGCCGAGCGGGTTATAATAAGCGCCAATTCCTCGGGGGTATAAAGCTCCAAACGGAAAATCATACCAAATCTGTCGCGCAAGGGGGAGGAAAGCTGACCCGCCCTTGTGGTCGCGCCAACTAAAGTAAAGGGCTTAAGCGGAATTCTTATCGACCTCGCCGAAGGACCCTTGCCCATCATCAAATCGAGCGCAAAATCCTCCATCGCGGGATAAAGAACCTCCTCTACCTGTCGAGGTAGGCGGTGTATTTCGTCAATAAATAAAATATCGTTTCTTTCGAGAGTTGTAAGCAACGCCGCAAGGTCGCCCGCCTTTTCTATCGCGGGACCGCTCGTTACCTTTAGGTTAACCCCAAGCTCGCTTGCGATAATGCAGGAGAGGGTGGTTTTACCCAAGCCGGGCGGGCCGTGAAGCAAAACGTGGTCGAGCGAATCTCCGCGAGCAGAAGCCGCTTTAATAAAGACCGAAAGGTTTTCCTTAACCTTTTTTTGACCAACGTATTCATCGAGCGTCTTCGGGCGAAGCGAAAGCTCGTTTTCAATATCCTCTGCTTCAAGCGTTGCACCGGTTATTCTGCTTTCGAAATCGAAATCATCGGAAAAATCGTTAATTTTGGAATTAATCGGCATTAATGTCCCGCCTCCTTACCAAGAATACGAAGCGTTTGTGCAATAAGCTCCTCGAGCGGCAACGAGCCGTCGAGCTTTTTAAGCGTTTCTATAACGTGGTTGCGCGCAAAGCCGTAAAGCGATAGCGTATCCACAACCTGTAACATCTTTTCGTTGTCGGCGGGGGAGGTTGCTTGGGGCAATTCTGCCACGCTTCCCGTAATTTTGTCCTTAAGCTCAATAATTAGCTTTTGGGCGGTCTTAAGTCCAACGCCGGGGGCTTGTGCAATGGTTTTTGCATCGTTGTTTGCAATCGCGCTCCTTAAAAGGTCGGGTGTAAGCGTTCCCAAAATAGCCATACCTGCCTTGGGACCAATACCCGAAACCGAAATAAGCTTTGTAAAAAGCTCAAGCTCGTCCTCGTCCGCAAAGCCGTAAAGGGCAATGTTGTCCTCGCTAACTGCCATATAAGAATATAAAAGCACGTCCTTGCCCGCCTTGGGCGCAAGCTTCGCCGCGGTCGCAACCGAAACGCCAAGCTTAAAGCCAACACCGCAGCAATCGATAACCGCAAAATCGGTTTTTAATTGTGCGAGAGTGCCGTGAACAAAATGTATCATAATCGCTTCTCCGTATTAGGCAAAAACGCTTTTGCCCTTAGTTGTAGTTTGTTATTCTCGTGCCGTGGCAAATCGCCAAAGCGAGCGCATCGGCAACGTCGTCGGGCTTTGGGGTCTCTTTAAGGTTAAGCATAAGCTTTACCATATATTGAACCTGTTGCTTTTCGGCTCTGCCATATCCAACGACCGAGCTTTTAACCTCAAGCGGTGTATATTCGTAAATATCAACCCCGCATTTTTGCGCCGCGAGCAAAATAACGCCGCGCGCCATCGCAACGTCTATCGCGGTGGTGGTGTTGTTGTTAAAAAACAGCTCCTCTATCGCCATACAATCGGGCTTGTGGCGGGTTAATATTTCTATCATATCGTCATAAATATCGGAAAGTCGCTTTTCTATCATCTGCTTGGGTGCGGTGGTTATCGCGCCGTATTCTATTGCGCGGTATTTTTCGCCGTTTTTAACAACGAACCCAAATCCGATCGTTGCAAGACCGGGGTCAATTCCCAATATAAGCATAACCTGAAAAGCCACTCCTCCTATTTAATCAGTACATTCTAACATATAATTATATAATAGTCAACAACAGACAAGGTAATTGATATAAAATAAAGCGAAATTTTTTAATAAAAACTCTTGTAATTTTTAGGGAAATCCTTTATTATAGTTTTGACAAATAAAAACCGAAATTAAGAAAGGAGTTTATTATGCCGATTATTGACAGAGTAAAAAACGTTATCGCAAAGCAATTAAGAATTGACGTTGCAACCATCGATGACGATGCTGCTATCATCGAGGATCTTAGCGCAGACAGTCTTGATATTGTCGAAATGCTTATGACCTTGGAAGACGAGCTGGACCTTACCATTCCCGATGATGCTACCGGTCTTAAGACCGTTAAGGACATCGCAACCTTTATCGAAAATGAACTTGCATAATAAAAGTGCCGTCGTGTTTGATCTCGACGGCACAATACTTGATACGATAGGCGATATTGCCGCCGCGGTCAACCGCGCTATAACCGCCTTTGGCTTTAAGGAAAGAACCGTTTCGGAGGTACAAAGCTTTCTCGGAAACGGCTCGTTGGTTTTAATACAACGCGCAATCGAAAGCGAAAATCCCGAGCTTTGCACCCCAATCCGCGCCCGCTTCCGCGAGGAATACGAGCGCGATATGTATAGCAACACAAGGGCGTATTGCGGTATTCCCGAGCTAATTCTTGAGCTTAAGGAAAAGGGAATTAAGGTTATCGTTGTTACAAATAAAGACGACCGCTGTGCAAAGCCGATGATAGAGCGCTATTTTGGCAATTCTGTCGATGTTTGCCGCGGTGTAGTTGCCGATGTCGAGCGTAAGCCGAACCCCGCCGTAACCTTGTCGGTCCTTTCCGAGCTTGGAATCGACCCGTCGCGCGCGATTTTCGTTGGCGACGGTATGGCGGATTTAAGGGTTTCCAAAAACGCGGGTATCGATTTCGTTCCCGTAGGGTATGGATATACCAACCCCGAAAAGCTTTTTTCGGAATGCGGTATAAAACCGTGCCCCGATGTAAACGCCCTGCGCGCAAGCTTGCTTGAGTATATCGGATAACCAACCTTTAATATAAAACCCGCTTTTTCGTATCGGGCTTTAACCAAAATAATAAACCCGAGAATCCTTGTGGCTTCTTGGGTCTTAACCTAATTAAAAAACGCAAAAACCTCGCTTGCGGGGTTTTTGTTGCTGTTTATGCATAAAATTCTGTATAAAATGCATTTTTATGCATAAAACGCGAATACGAATGTAAAAAAATACAGTCAAGAGCGAAAAAGTTGAATATTTTTTCATTTTTGCTATTGACAAATGCAAATTAACGGCTTATAATAAGCGTGCAAAATTCGAAAAATATTTTTTGAGGTAATTAACGATGAACAAAGAAAACATCAAAAAAGTAGTTCTCGCCTATTCGGGCGGTCTTGATACTTCCATTATCATTCCGTGGTTAAAGGAAAATTATAATAACTGCGAGGTTGTTGCGGTTGCGGCTAACGTTGGCCAAGCGGACGAGCTTGAGGGCCTTGAGGAAAAGGCAATTAAGACCGGCGCTTCCAAGCTTTACGTGCTCGACCTTACCGATGAATACGTCGATGATTTTATCATCCCCACTATGAAGGCAGGCGCGGTTTACGAGGAATACCTTCTCGGTACCAGCCACGCTCGTCCTTGCATTGCAAAGGGCTTGGTAGAGATTGCGAAGAAGGAAAATGCCGATGCTATCGCGCACGGCTGTACCGGTAAGGG
>JAZRTL010000155.1:0-4107 GCA_045652025.1 Eubacteriales bacterium | reverse complement strand
AACCCGACTATGTTCGGCTATTATCCCTCTCGCCCCAACGCTTTGCCCTGCTATATTGCATATACTAATTCCGAAACGCATAGAATTATCCGCGAAAATCTTGACCGCTCGCCGCTCTATTCGGGCGTTATCCACGGTACAGGCCCGCGCTATTGCCCAAGTATAGAGGATAAGGTGGTTAGATTTGCGGATAAGGACCGCCACCAAATATTCGTAGAGCCGATGGGTATCGACACGAAGGAAATTTATCTCCAAGGTCTTTCAAGCTCCTTGCCCGAGGAGGTTCAATTACAGCTCGTTCGCAGTATCGAGGGTTTGGAAAACGCCGTCTTTATGCGAACCGCTTATGCAATAGAATACGATTGCTGCGACCCGCTCCAGCTTACAAATACGCTTGAATTCCGCAATATAAGCGGTCTTTTCGGCGCAGGTCAGTTTAACGGCAGCTCGGGATATGAGGAAGCCGCCGCACAAGGACTTGTTGCGGGTATAAACGCCGCGCTTAAGGTAAAGGGGAAAGAAGCTTTTACCCTTTTAAGAAGCGAAAGCTATATCGGAACGCTAATAGACGACCTTGTTACAAAGGGCACTAACGAGCCGTATAGAATTATGACGTCCCGCAGCGAATATCGCTTGCTTTTAAGACAGGATAATTCCCAAACCCGCTTGCTCCCGAAGGGCTATAAGCTCGGCTTGGTCAGCGAGGAAAGATATTTGGAATTTACTGCAAGGGAAGAAGCGCTTTCCGCGCTTATATATAAGTTAGAGCACGAAAGCATTAAAGCATCGAAGGCGCTTGACGATCTTTTAGAGGAGCGCGGATATACCCGTACGGGAGAGGGAATTGTAAAGGCGGAATTGCTTCGCCGTCCCAATATCTTTATCGAGGATATTCTAAAGCTTTCTTGCGATGATACGGAATACGACGAAAACCTACTTTCCCGCGCGGAAACCGAAATTAAATATTCGGGCTATATAAAGCGCCAGCTTGCCGAGGTCGAACGCTTTGCAAAGTTGGAGGAAAAACAGCTCCCGCCGGATATAGATTATACCCAAATCCGCGGCTTGCGTCTTGAAGCGGCGCAAAAATTACAAAAGCTTCGTCCCGAAAATATCGGCAGAGCATCAAGAATAAGCGGTGTTTCGCCTTCGGATATTTCGGTGCTTTTGATCTATCTTGCAGGAGGTAGGTAATTATGACTTTTTCCGAATTAACAAAAAAATACCGCCCCTCGCTTACCGAAGCGGAATGTAATTCGCTTAATATTATCGGCGAACGGCTTCGCGAAACAAACGCGGTTATGAACCTTACCGCCCTTACCGACGAAAAGGGCGTTGGTCTTTTGCATTTTTGGGATAGCTTAACGCTTTTGGATACTAATTTGTTCAAAAACGTAAGCGTTATCGACGTTGGCTGTGGCGGCGGCTTTCCCTCGCTACCGCTCGCGCTTTGTGCATGCGATTGTGTAATCACCTCTAACGATGCAACCGCAAAAAAGCTTTCCTACGTTGCCGAAACGGCGCGCGTGGCGGGGATAAATAACCTAAAAACGCTTTGCGGTAGGGCAGAGGAGCTTTCCTGCAAGAGCGAACACCGCGAGCAATATGATATTGCGGTTGCGCGCGGTGTTGCAAGGTTGAACGTCCTTTGCGAATGGTGTATGCCCTTCGTTAAGGTTGGCGGCTACTTTGTTGCTATGAAGGGCGAAAAGGGCGAAGAGGAAGCAAACGAGGCAAAAAGAGCTATCGAGCTTCTTGGCGGAGAATTGGTTGACATAATTGACGTAACCGTTCCCGAGTTTGAATATCTCCATACCCTTGTTGTTATTAAAAAAACAAAGCCCACCCCCAAAAGCTATCCGAGAAGAAACAGCCAAATACAGAAAAAACCACTTTAATTAATAATTCTTGCGAGGTTTTATTATGGAACAACTACGCGATAAAAACGGCTTGACCGAAGAGGAATTTTTAAAAACCTACGATGCATCTCGCTTCGAGCGTCCATCCGTTACGGTTGACATAATTATTATTAAAAACGAAAGAATTTTGCTTATAAAGCGTGGTGGGCACCCTTGCCTTGGTAAGCTTGCGTTCCCCGGCGGTTTTTTGGAAATGGACGAGGATGTCTATACCGCCGCAGCGCGTGAGCTGTACGAGGAAACCCGCCTTAAGGTTCGCTCCTTACGTCAGCTAAGGGTGGCTTCGACCCCAAACCGCGACCCTCGCACCCGTATAATTACCGTTCCGTTTCTTGCCGAGGTAGAGGATGAACACGCCCTTAAGGCGAGCGACGATGCTATGGCGGCAAGCTGGTATAATCTTAGCTATAAGAAAATGGAAACTCGCGGTGTTACCGTTTTCGAAATTACCGTTTCGGGCGCGAACGAGCGTTTTAGCTTTAAGGTTTCGAAATCCTTCGATAAAAGCGGTCTTTCCGCCGACCCAATCTATAAATCTGTTGGGGAAAGTGCGCTCGCAGGGGATCACGCCGAGATTTTGGCAATGGCTCTCGATAATTTATAAAATAACCCAAGAAGCCGTAAGGGTTCTTTGAAGCCCCGAACAAAATCACTCCAAAATCACCTAAAAATAAAAAGAGATAGCAAACGCGCTATCTCTTTTCTGTTTATTGCTTATTGATTTTGGATTTTTTGGACCTCTTAACAAGGAAAATAATCAAAGCGACTATCCCGCCAAGCACTAAAAGCGTGGGGAATGCGGCAACAATAAATACAATAAAGTCAAGACAGAAATCGCCGAAATCCACCCAGCTTTCCGTAAAGGCGCTAACCAAACGCTTGCCAAATCCAATCTCTTCGGTTTCGGTATATTCAATAACCTCTTCGATGTTAAGGTTTACGGTAGAATAGTTAACCTTGTTGTCATAAAGATTAAGCTTGGATTGATATGCCTCGATATCTGCTATAACATCGTAAAGCGAATTTTGGATTTTTAAAAGGTCATCAAGATTTTCGGCTTTTGTAAGCATTTCGTCCAAAGCCGCCTTTTTGGTTTGGAGCGTTTCCAATCTCGATTTGGTGTCATAATATTCAAGCGTTACGTCGCTGGATGTTTCGGTCTTTTTTGTAACGTTAAGAATACCCTTGGTTTGTTCAAAAAAGCTATCTAACTTGTCCGCGGGAATTCTAACAACAAAGCTTGCTTGCTTCGAGGTTCTTCGGTTGCTGCTTAAGCTTTCGCCGCCGTTAATTTCGGACTTTTCAATATATCCGCCGTTTTCGGATATTTTTGCTTCAATATCGGCAATAGCGTTGTCAAACGCCTTGGTTTCGCCAAAAACGTTAAGTGTACGGATGATTTTGCTTCCGTTTTCGTTGCCGTTTTCAAGCTTGCTCGAGGTAATATCGCCAAGCTCGGCTTCACCAACCATCTCGTTGGTTACGCTGTCCAAGGCGGAATCGTATTCCTTGCCTGCGCCGCATCCGTAAAGAGAAAGGCAAATAAGTGATAAGACGAGTAATAAAGAAAATAACTTTTTCATAAAATACACCTCTTTTCTTGTATTATAATTATACCACCGCCCATATTTATAGTCAATTAATATATTGTAAATAAAAATCCAACTTCTTGATAAATAAAGCGATTTGTGTTAAAATATAGTCGATAAAAAGGAAAGGAGATAAAATATGGAAAATATAAAAGCAGATGCAATAAAAGAACAGCTCGAAACCGTTTTTACCGATGAGGTTTTGGAATTGGGCAGAGAATATATGCAAAGCTTTTTAAAGCTTATGGCGTATTACCGCTGTGCGATGATGGAGATCGAAACAAAGCTTAACGTTTTAAACGAGGAATTCTCGCTTCGATTTGACCGCAATCCGATAAACAGCATTAAAACCCGTCTGAAATCGGCTCGCAGTATGCACGAAAAGCTTAAAAAGCGCGGTCTTCCCACAACGGTAGAATCGATAGAGCAAAACCTTAACGACGTTGCGGGAGTTAGAGTTATTTGTGCCTTCCCCGAGGATGTCTATACTATCTCCAACGCGCTTTTAAAGCAGGATGATATAGAGCTTGTAGAGATTAAGGACTATATAAAAAACCCAAAACCGAACGGATACAGAAGTCTCCACCTTATCCTTACGG
>JAZRTL010000154.1:0-4081 GCA_045652025.1 Eubacteriales bacterium | reverse complement strand
CTTCTCAACCGTGCTCCTACACTTCACAGACTTGGTATTCAGGCTTTCGAACCTGTTCTTATCGAAGGTAGAGCAATCAAACTCCATCCCCTCGTATGTACAGCTTTCAACGCTGACTTCGACGGTGACCAGATGGCTATCCACGTTCCCCTTTCAGCTGAAGCTCAGGCAGAAGCAAGATTCCTTATGCTTTCGCCCAACAACCTTCTTAAGCCTGTTAACGGCCACGCAGTTACCGTTCCTTCTCAGGACATGGTGCTTGGCTCCTTCTATCTCACCCTTGATAAAGAGGGCGAGCCCGGCGAAGGTAAATACTTCGGAAGCAAAGACGAAGCTATTATGGCTTACGAAAACGGCGAGCTTGGACTTCATGCAAAAATCAAGGTGCGCGTAACCAAGGTTATCGACGGTGTTGAACGCACCGGTATGACCGAAACTACCTTGGGTAGACTTATCTTCAACGATCCTATTCCTCAGGACCTTGGATTTGTTGACAGAAGCAAGCCCGAAAACGCATTTAAGCTTGAGGTTGACTTCGTTACCACCTCCAGCGAGCTTTCCTCTATTGTCGATAGATGTATTAAATATCACGGCAATGCGGTTACTTGCGAGGTGCTCGATAAGATGAAGGCACAGGGCTTTAAGTACTCCACAAGAGGTTCTATTACCATCTCTGTTTACGATATGACCATTCCTCCCGAAAAGGCAGGATTGCTCGATGCGGCTGAACAAAAGGTTGACCTTATTACCGACTTTTACCGCAAGGGTCTTCTTTCGGATGACGAAAGAAGCCAGCGCGTAGTTTCGGTTTGGGATGAATGTACCAAGGATGTTGCTACCGCACTTCAGAAGAACCTCGATAAATATAACCCCATCAACATGATGGCGGTTTCCGGTGCGAGAGGTTCGATCAAGCAGATTCGTCAGCTTGCGGGTATGCGTGGTCTTATGGCATCCGCAACCGGTAAAACTATTGAAATGCCTATTAAAGCGAACTTCCGCGAGGGTATGAAAATTCTCGAATACTTCACCGGGGCTCGTGGTGCTCGTAAGGGTCTTGCAGATACCGCGCTCCGTACCGCAGACTCGGGTTACCTTACCCGTCGTCTTGTTGACGTTTCGCAGGACGTTATCGTTCGCGAAATCGATTGCGGTACCACCGAGGGCTTGTGGGTAAGCAGAATTTCGGATATCCTTCCCGGCGGCAAGGAAGCGGTTATCGAGCCGTTCGAAGACCGTCTTGCAGGTAGATTTACTATCGGCGACGTTGTTAACCCCACCACAGGCGAGGTTATCGTTCCCGATAACTGTATGATCGAGGAAGAACACGTTAAGAAGATCGTTGATGCAGGCATCGAACGCGTTAAGATTCGTTCTATCATCAACTGCCGCGCAAAGCACGGTATATGCTCGCATTGCTACGGTGCGGATATGACCAGCGGCAAGCCGGTTAACCTTGGCGAAGCTGTTGGTATTATCGCGGCTCAGTCTATCGGTGAACCCGGTACCCAGCTTACCATGCGTACCTTCCACTCGGGCGGTGTCGCAGGTGGCGATATTACGCAGGGTCTTCCCCGTGTTGAAGAAATCTTCGAAGCAAGAAGACCTAAGAAGACTGCCGTTCTTGCAGAATATGACGGTACCTTCCGCATAGAAGAAAGCAAGAAGACAAAGCAGCTTATCGTTCGCGACGATGAAACCGGCGAAGAAAAGGCAACGAGCGTTCCGCTTCTTACCAAGGTTGCCGTTGAGGACGGTGCAAAGGTTGTTAAGTGTCAAAAGCTTACCGACGGTACCGAATGCCCCTCCGACATCCTTCGTATTAAGGATTTGGACGCTGTATATGAATATATCATCAAGGAAATTCAACGCGTTTACCGTTTGCAAGCGGTTGAAATTGCCGATAAGCATATCGAGGTTATCGCTCGTCAGATGACTCGCAAGATTAAAATCGAATCCTGCGGCGATACCAACTTGCTCGTTGGCTCTTTGGTTGACGTTTCGGAATTCTACGAGGCAAACGATGCAATCAAGGCGTATAACGATGCGAACCCCGCAGAAACTCCCAAGATTGCTGCCGAGGGCATTCCCCAGTTGCTTGGTATTACCAAAGCTTCGCTTTCTACCGATTCCTTCCTTTCTGCCGCTTCCTTCCAGGAAACCACAAAGGTTCTTGCAGAAGCTGCTATTAAGGGTAAAAAGGACCCCTTGCTTGGTCTTAAGGAAAACGTTCTTATCGGTAAGCTGATTCCCGCAGGTACGGGTATGAAGATGTACCGAGAGGTAGAAGTCGATACCGGCGATGCACCCACCGAGGGCGTTTACGGTAGCGATACAGCCGAATAATTTTATAAGCTTTTCTGTTGCCGGGCGTGCGTTAGTATGCCCGGCAATAAGAGCATTATAGAGGAAAGGTAAAAATAAAATGAACGATAGTTCAACCGCCCGAAAGCGCGTTGCGGGCTATAACCAGTTCGCAAAATTGGTTAGAAAGGGTAAGGCCGCTAAGGTTTATCTTGCAAGCGATGCCGATTTTTATTTTGTGAACGGCGTAAAGCGCGAGCTCGAGGGACATAAGGAAATAAAGCTCGATACCTCTAAAACCGCTTTGCAGCTTGCCGAAATGTGTTCGGTAGAGGTGCCTACTGCGGTCGTTACCGAGGTAGAAGCTTGATTTTGGTTAAAAGTCATAAAAGAAATATCTCCAAAATGCTTATAAATCAGCAAAAAAAGAGCAAAAAGCTCTTGACAACGCTAATGGCTTTGAAGTATAATCAAACTGTTGCGATTTGCAAAAATATTTAAGAAAGGAGAAAACAATGCCTACATTTAACCAATTGGTAAGAAATGGTAGACAAGACAAAACCTATAAGTCTAAGTCTCCGGCACTTCAAAAGGGTGTTAACTCTATCAAGAAGGTTGCTACCGACATCTCCAGCCCTCAAAAGAGAGGCGTATGTACCAAGGTTGCAATTAAGACCCCTAAGAAGCCTAACTCTGCACAGAGAAAGATCGCCAGAGTAAGACTTACTAACGGTATGGAAGTTACTGCCTACATCCCCGGTATAGGTCATAACCTACAGGAACACTCTGTTGTTCTTATCCGCGGCGGTAGAGTAAAGGACCTTCCCGGTGTACGTTACCATATCATCCGCGGTAAGCTCGATACACAGGGCGTTGCCAACAGAAACCAAGGCCGTTCGAAATACGGCGCAAAGAAGCCCAAGAAATAATATTGCGGCTTAAACAAATTCAGGAACGACAATTTCGTTTTCCTCGTGCTGATACGAAGAAATTTATATAGATATCGGCACTAACGGAAATAAATTTTCGAGTACCTGTGAATTCATTGAAGCGTAAAAGACGCTATCTTTATGAAGGAGGGAAGTAAAGTGCCCAGAAGAGTACATGGTTTTAAAAGAGAAGTTCTTCCGGATCCGATGTATAATTCCACGCTCGTTACTAAGTTGATCAACAACATTATGTACGACGGCAAAAAATCCATCGCCCAGAAGATCGTTTATGATGCATTCGCTATTATCGAAGCAAAGACAGGCGAGAACGCACTTGACCAGTTCAAGAAAGCGCTCGAAAACATTATGCCTGCTCTCGAGGTAAAGGCAGTGCGCAGAGGCGGTTCCAACTACCAAGTTCCTATGGAAGTACGCGCTGACAGAAAGCAAACTCTCGGTCTTCGCTGGCTTATCACTTATGCAAGAAGCAGAAGTGACCGCAAGATGAGTGAACGCTTGGCTGCAGAAATTATGGATGCCGTTAACGGCACCGGCGGCGCGGTTAAGAAGAAGGAAGATACTCACAAGATGGCAGAAGCAAACAAGGCTTTTGCACATTATCGTTGGTAATTCGCGTCATTGTTTATTAAACAAAAGGAGAAAGATATATGGCCAGAACAACTCCGCTTGAGCTTACCCGTAATATCGGTATAATGGCTCATATAGACGCGGGTAAGACGACCACTACTGAAAGAATCCTGTATTATACAGGTAAAACCCATAAAATCGGCGAAACCCACGAGGGTTCCGCAACGATGGACTGGATGGAGCAGGAACAGGAAAGAGGT
>JAZRTL010000153.1:0-6132 GCA_045652025.1 Eubacteriales bacterium | reverse complement strand
ACCTTGTGCATAGCGGGCGGCACGGGTTCAGGCGTGGGCGTGGTCGTGGCGTTCCCGTTACCTTGAGCGTGGCGGGTGGCACGGGCTCGGGCGAGGGACAAGCACAGAGGTAATACTGGTTCGCGTGGGTAAAATGGGGTGCCGTAAAATCAATGTGGCGGGTGGTACTGGCTCACGATGTAGGCGTGGGCATGGCGGGTGGTACTGGCTCGTGGCAGGCGGTACTGGCTCACGGCGTGGGCATGGGCATAACGTATTATGTGTGGGCGAATTAACATTCGTATCAAAAATTACAACTCTTGTAGTTTAATCTATTTTATGGTATAATGATTGTGCAATAATCAGCTATAATTATTACAGGAGAATAATAATGGAAAAGTTATATCTATTAGCCAAAGGTTATACAAACCGCTTTCCTAACGGAAATAACCCATATCAAATAGCAACACGAGTTCTTGAGGAGTGTGGCGAAGTAGCAAGCGAAGTCAATCACTTCGAAAAAAGCGGTATAAAATCCTTAAAACACGGTGAACCTTCCAAACAACATTTAGCCGACGAAATTAAACAAGCAATTAACGCGCTTGTTCAACTTGCCGTATATTACAACGTTGAAGCAGAGCTCGAAGAATCTATAAATCGCTCTCTTAACAAAATGAAAAACGAAAATCTATTATAGGGCACACCCATGAACACAAACAAATTCGATTCAAAAGGAAACGTATATTCAAAAGCAAGACCGAGTTATCCCGAGGCGTTGTTCAGTTATCTTTTGGCTGAAAGAGCAATCAACAAGGATACGGTTGCGGCGGATATCGGTGCGGGAACAGGCATATTCACGATTGCGCTATCTCAATTTGTAAATTCGGTGTTTGCTGTTGAGCCAAATGATGATATGCGATGCAAAGCAGAAGAAAAGTACAGCGCCACATTGAATATCACCTCCATAAATGCAACCGCAGAGAATACTTCACTTCCCGATAGTTCTGTTGACCTTGTAACCGTTGCACAAGCGTTCCATTGGTTCGACAGAGCACGGTTTAAAAACGAATGCAAACGTATTCTAAAAAACAGCGGAAAAGTAGTTCTTGTTTGGAACGACAGAGATAGCGACAGCGAAATTATAAAAGATAACTTTGCACTCAACAAAAAGTATTGTAAAGATTTCAAAGGTTCGTCCAACGGAATCGATTTTTCAAAGGGCGCGTTCTGTGATTTCTTCAACGGAGATTTTGAAGTGGTTGAATTTTGCAACAATCTCGTTTACACGCGCGAGGATTTTATCGCGAGAAATCTATCCTCCTCGTATGCTCCCAAAGAAAACGATATCATTTACAACGATTATGTAAAAGCCGTTGAAGAAGTGTTTGATAAGCACCAAGCAAACGGAACTGTTAAATACCCGTACATCACCCGTTGTTATATCGGAACAATTTAATGCTTACGAAGCCGATGATGAATTTCCCCAAGAAGCCGTATAGCTTCTTGGGGTAACCTAAAAAAAGAGGTCTATACCTACGGTATAAACCTCTTTTTTTATTAG
The DNA here is from genome assembly GCA_045652025.1 of Eubacteriales bacterium. Classification (GTDB taxonomy): domain Bacteria; phylum Bacillota; class Clostridia; order Oscillospirales; family CAG-382; genus Coliplasma. The sequence continues at coordinate 4,592 of JAZRTL010000153.1, read as the reverse complement.
AATTAATTAATGGCTACAGTTATCGACGTCGTCGCAATCGTAATTATCGTCCATAAACTCGCGCGCGGAGATACGCTTTTCGTCGCGTTGCTTCTCTACAAGGTCGGAAAGAAGATTTTTGATTGCAACGGGGTTTTTGATTTTTTGAATATCAAACTCCGGCGAGGATTTATCGCCCGAGCAACAATGGATTGTACCAACACCAAACAAGCGTTGTCCCATGGGACGATTTAGCGTGATATCCAAAATTCGATAAAGGCGGATTTCCTCTTCCTTTTTAGAAAGAAAGCCGGTTTCTACGATAAGCTTTTCCTCGGTAAGCTTATATACCGTAAAGCTGAGAGGAAGACCAAAGATAGTACGTTTTCTATCGGTCCATACATATTCAGACATAAAATAGCCCCCTATATTATTTATTAAGATGATGATACCACATTTTTTAAAATACTTCTACCCTTTTTTAAAAATTTTCGGGTAATATTATGCAAACAAGTGGTCGGTTATTAGAATTACACAAAAGCCGATAATTAGCGCAAAGGTCGCGGCACGCTCGTTGCCGTGGGAATGGGTTTCGGGAATCATCTCGTGGCTTATTATATAAAGCATTGTACCGCCCGCAAAAGCAAGCGCAAAGGGAAGGATAAAGTTAGCAACGCTAACCGCGAAATAGCCGATAAGCGTACCGATTATTTCGATTACACCCGTTGCGAACGCGCAAAGGAAGGTCTTTGAGGGCGAAACACCCGCCGCAAGCATAGGACCGATAACAACCAAGCCCTCGGGGATATTCTGGAGCGCGATACCGCCCGCGATAATAAGCGCGCCTTCGATATCGCCCGAGCCAAAGCCAACGCCCGCCGCGATACCCTCCGGAAGATTATGGAGCGCGATAGCGATAACGAACAAAAGCACCTTATTTAGATTTTTGTTTTTACCCGCATCCGCATCGGCAAAGCGGTGGATATGGGGGATGATTTTATCGAACAAATTAACACAAGCCGCGCCAAGAAAAAGACCCGCAACGGTAACGAAAACGGCATATTTTCCGCCACTTTCGATAGAAGGCAGAATTAGCCCGATAACACCCGCGGCAAGCATTACCCCCGCCGCAAAGGACAAAACGATATCCGCAAAGCGATGGGATATCTTTTTAAACAAAAAGCCGATAATCGCGCCCAAAACCGTTGCACCGCCAACGCCAAGCGCCGTTATTAAAACCTCTGTCATATCTATTCCTCGGATTTTTACATTTTTCGATTTAGTATAACAAATTTTTAACGAATTGTAAATATACAAAAAAGAAAAGTTATGCCCAACAGAGCATAACTTTTTATTTCTTTTAAATATTAACGCCAAGAAATTCCTTTGCAAGAATACCAACGACGAAGGAGATAACCGCAACGCCGATGCTTATAGAAGCCATTTCGATAAAGCGAGATTTAAACGGTTGGTCCTTTGCGACGGAAGTATAATAGGTAAACGCGGCGATAATTGCAACGATTATTAAAAGCATTAGAACAAGCGCCAAGATATATTCGCTTTTACCCAAGATAAGATAGGGCAAAATCAAGAGCGCAACGGTAACCAAATAGGCAACGCCCGTATAAGCGCAAGATTTAAGTGCATCGCTTCTTCCCTCGCTCTTTGCGGCAAGGAACTCGCTCGAAGCCATTGAAAAGGTAGCCGAAATACCAACAATTAAGCCCGAAAGCGCAACCAAGCGCGTATCCTGAAGCGCAAAGGTAAAGCCCGCAAGACTGCCCGCAAGCTCGACAAGCGCATCGTTAAGTCCAAGCACCATACTGCCAACGTATTGAAGGCGTTCCTCATCGAGCATATCCACAAGCGCGGATTCGTGATCCTCCTCGTCCTTACGGATAGCGGCGCTTTCCTCTACCTCGTCAAGCAAGCATTCGTATTCCTGCTGTGCATTGCCCTCGCCACGCTCCATAAGCTTTATTGCAAAGGTAAAGCCGAACACACGTGCAAGAAATGCGTACCAAGCGATTTTTGCCTTTTTGGGTTTCATTTCGATATCGGTATAGCTCTTCCAAATTTCGTAATGCGCCTTTTCCTCGTTAGACAAACGCTCCAAGGTCTTTTTATTTTCATCACCCTTTGCGAATTTAGCTATTTTCTTATAAATAATACTTTCGTTAAGTTCGTTTTGTTGCATCTTTTTTATTATGTTTAATGCACGCTCGGAAAGTTGCTTTTTCATTGTTAGCTCCTTTTTTGTTTTCTTTTTCCCTATTATAACACATATTTTTTATAAATCAACACAATTTACTAAACAAAAAACCGCCAAGGGTGCGCCTTGACGGTTAATTTATTATTCCGACTTTTCTTCAAGCTCCGCTTGGATTTCCGCATCGTAGGATAGGATGGGAGCAACGTCTTTATTTTTGATTTTTCTATCGATATAGTTTTTGGTTATCTTAAGTACAAGCGGGAACAACGCAACGACACCGATAAGGTTGGGTATCATCATAAGGCCGTTGAAGGTATCCGACAAATCCCAAGCCAAGCCGCCGTCCATTACCGCGCCCGCGATAATCATAGCAACGAAGATAAACTTATAAACCTTAACACCCTTTTCGCCAAAGAGATATTCAACAGACTTACTACCATATTGCGACCAGCCCAAAACGGTTGTAAACGCGAAGAAGAGCATTGCTATTGCGATAAACCAAGTACCCGGTGCACCGAAGAACTTACCAAACGCCTCCGAAACGAGCGTATCGCCGTTTAAGCCCTCTACGGGAGTTCCGGTTGTTAAATCGATAAAGCCGGTTGACAAAACGACGATTGCCGTCATAGAGCAAACAACGAAGGTATCGAAGAATACCTCGAACAAGCCCCACATACCCTGAAGCACGGGCTCTTTTGCGTTGGACGAGGAATGGACCATTACCGAAGAACCAAGACCCGCTTCGTTGGAGAACACACCGCGCTTGAAGCCCTGTGTCATCGTCTTTTTAATTAGCACACCCAAGCCACCGCCCAAGAACGCGGCGGGTTTAAAGGCAAACTTAAAGATAGAAGCGAACATAGGTCCGATGGATTCGATATTAAGCACAACGATAATAAGCGCGCCAAGAACGTAAACCACCGCCATAAAGGGAACGACAACCTCGGCGAATTTTGCAATACGGCGCAAGCCGCCGATAACGATAAGCGCCGCGATAATTAGCAAGCAAATACCGATTATAAGATGAACGATGTCGATATTAGTGCCCTCGATAACGCCCAACGAGGAGCCCGAGAAGAAGGCAGAATCCATATTAAGAACAATCTTATTAATTTGCGCCATATTACCTATACCAAACGAGGCAAGGATAGCAAAGCAAGCAAACAAGAACGCCAACGCGTTGGCAACCTTGGAAAGCCATTTCTTACCGTAGCGCTTGCCAAGACCGTCCTTTAGGTAATACATAGGACCGCCCGACCATTCGCCATCGGAATTTTTACGGCGATAATAGATACCCAAAAGGTTTTCGGAAAAGTTTGTCATCATACCGAAGAACGCGGCAACCCACATCCAGAAAACCGCACCGGGACCACCCGTTACGATAGCGGCGGAAACACCCGCGATATTACCCGTGCCGATGGTTGCGGCGAGCGCTGCACAAAGCGCTTGGAATTGCGAAATATTCTTTTTATCGCTGTTTTTTACGCTCGTGCTATTCTTTTTAAACACAGTTGCGATGGTGTTAGACCACCAATGCTTTAAATACCTGATTTGGAAAACCTTTGTCCCAACGGTTAGAAGGATACCCGTACCAATTAACAAAATCAAGCCGGGCAGACCCCAAACCGCTCCGTTAACGGCGTTATTTACCGTTTCGACAATTTGTAAAAATTTTTCCATTTTTTACCTCGCTTAAATTCCCCCGCTTACGCGGGTATTATTAACTTAAAAACTCAACCGCCACGCGACGTTCATCCCAAGAACCCTTGCGGATTCTTTGGGACCCAATAATCGCCAAATAAAAATGACGGCATATAAAATACGCCGTCAAAAAACCTTAAGTTAAGTTCTTTGTCCTTTTGCCTGAGAGTTTGACGTATTTTACGCTTGCACCTTCGGCCCTCAAATTAATGAGTGTCTCCAAAGTTCTGTCCGCGATCGGTTTTTAAAAAAATTCCAACCGCTTCACACAGATATTTAATTTACTTTTACATTATATCACAGTTTTTTCTGTTTTTCAATAGTTTTTTAAACGTTCATACCGCTAATTGCCAAGGAAACGTTAAAAATTTCCGAAGGGCAGGTGGCGGGCATAGCGTTTACAACAAGTCGGCAATCCTTACCGAGCTTATCCTCGACAATATCCCAAAACCTTTCAAAGCAGCTAAACCTTTCGTTATTATCGAAAACAACGTTTAGTACAGCGGAAGCGGCTTTATTGCGCTCGTTCTTGTTAATACGCTCGAGCTTTGCCTTTAGCTCGTCTGCGGCGTTAGCACCGCTCGCGTTAATTAACAAGCATTCGCCCGAATTAGCAAGCGCGTTTTCTACGTCCTGCCAATCTATACCGACAACGCCAATACAATAGCAAGGGTGAATTACAAGTGAAGCGGCGTTTAGA
>JAZRTL010000152.1:0-1126 GCA_045652025.1 Eubacteriales bacterium | reverse complement strand
GGATGGCGTAATTACCGACGAAAACCGTATCGTTGCAGCGCTTCCTACAATTAAGTACCTTCTCGATCAAGGCGCAAAGGTTATTCTTTGCTCCCACCTTGGCAAGCCGAAGGGCGAACCCAAGCCCGAATATTCGTTGGCTCCCGTTGCAGCACGTCTTTCCGAAAAGCTCGGTTTGAACGTTGTTTTTGCCGCTGACGATTGTGTTGTTGGCGAAAACGCTAAGAAAGCGGTTGCAGAAATGAAGGATGGCGACGTTGTTCTTCTTCAGAACACCCGTTACCGCGCAGAAGAAACCAAGAACGGCGAAGCGTTCTCCAAGGAGCTTGCTTCCCTTTGCGACCTCTTTGTTAACGATGCATTCGGTGCGGCTCACAGAGCACACTGCTCTACCGTTGGTGTTGCTTCCTACGTAGAGGAATCTGCTAACGGCTACCTTATGGCTAAGGAAATTAAGTTCCTCGGCGATGCAGTTAACAACCCCGAAAGACCTTTCGTTACCATCCTTGGCGGCGCAAAGGTTGCAGATAAGCTCGCTGTTATCGAAAACCTTCTTAATAAAGCAGATGCTCTTATCATCGGCGGCGGTATGGCATATACCTTCCTTAAGGCACAGGGCTACGAGGTTGGTCTTTCTCTCGTAGATAACGAAAAGATCGATTACTGTAAGGAAATGCTCGAAAGAGCAAAGGCAAAGGGCGTTGAAATTCTTCTCCCCGTTGACTGTGTTGTTACCGAATCCTTCCCCTCGCCTATCGATGCAAAGATCGACGTTGAATTTGTTGACGTAGATTCTATCCCCGCTAACAAGGAATCTCTTGATATCGGTCCCAAGACCCGCGAAATTTATGCGGCAAAGGTTAGAACCGCTAAGACTGTTGTTTGGAACGGTCCTATGGGCGTTTTCGAAAACCCCATCCTTGCTTCCGGTACTATCGCTGTTGCAGAAGCACTTGCAGAAACCGATGCTACCACCATCATCGGCGGTGGCGACTCTGCTGCTGCAGTTAACAACCTCGGCTTTGGCGACAAGATGAGCCACATCTCCACCGGTGGCGGGGCGTCGCTTGAATACCTCGAAGGCAAAGAAGTTCCCCGGATCGCTGCCATTACGGGCAAATAAGAT
>JAZRTL010000151.1:0-2159 GCA_045652025.1 Eubacteriales bacterium | reverse complement strand
TCATTTCAACATTTTTCTTTATTTTTATTAGCTTTTTCAGAGTAAGCGAAAAAATGCATTATCAACTATAAACGGTTAATATTTATACATAAATTGTTTATTTTAACCTTGACCTTGGTGGTTAAAAGTGATATAATTGATTGTAATATTGATTATATGAGGTATTGTTATGAAAAACATCGAATATCTATATAGCGTTGACCCCGAAATTGCAGGCGCGATTGACGGCGAGCTTAAAAGACAAAAGCGCAATATTGAGCTTATCGCGAGCGAAAACATTGTTAGCGAAGCTGTTCTTGCCGCTGCAGGTACTATTCTTACCAACAAATATGCAGAGGGCTACCCCGCTCACAGATATTACGGCGGTTGCGAAGAGGTTGACAAGGTAGAATCTATTGCTATCGAAAGAGCAAAGAAGCTTTTCGGTGCAGAGCACGCTAACGTTCAGCCCCATTGCGGTGCAAGTGCTAACCTTGCTGTTTTCTTTGCGTTCCTTAACCCCGGCGACACCGTTCTTGGTATGAACCTTGCTCACGGCGGACACCTTTCCCACGGTTCCCCCGTTAACATTTCCGGTAAGTACTTTAACGTTGTTCCTTACGGTGTTGATGATAATACCCACAGAATAGACTACGACAAGATGGAGCAAATTGCAGTTGAATGCCAACCCAAGCTTATTGTTGTCGGTGCAAGTGCATATCCCAGAGTTATTGACTTTAAGCGTTGCAGAGAGATTGCAGACAAGGTTGGCGCAATCCTTATGGTTGATATGGCTCACATCGCAGGTCTTGTTGCAGCAGGTCAGCATCCCAGCCCCGTTCCTTACGCAGTCGTTGTTACAACCACCACCCACAAGACTCTTCGCGGTCCCAGAGGCGGTTTGATTCTTTGCAAGGAGCAATACGCCAAGCAGATTGACAAGGCGATCTTCCCCGGTACTCAGGGCGGTCCTCTTGAACACATTATCGCGGCAAAGGCAGTTGCATTCGGCGAAGCTTTGACCGACGAATTCAAGGCATACCAAGCACAAATTGTTAAGAACGCAAAGGCGTTGGAAATCGCACTTAAGGAAGAGGGCTTTGACCTTGTTTCCGGCGGTACCGACAACCACTTGCTTCTTATCGACCTTCGCAATATGAACATCACCGGTAAGGAGCTCGAGCACAATCTCGACGAGGTTCACATCACCGTTAACAAGAACGCTATCCCCAACGATCCCCAGAAGCCCTTCGTTACCAGCGGTATTCGTGTTGGTACTCCCGCCGTTACCTCCAGAGGTTTCAAGGAAGAGGATATGAAGACTATTGCAAAGCTTATTAAGCTTTGTGCTACCGACCTTGAAAACAGCCGCGATTATATTATCGCAGAGGTTGACAAGCTTTGCACCAAGTACCCCATTTACGAATAATTGGAAATTAAATATTACGACAAATTACCCCAAGAGGCAGTCCAAATTCGCAACGAGGTTTTTGTTGAGGAGCAGGGCTTTTCAGAAGAGTTTGACACCGCAGACAAAACCGCGCTTCATATCGTAGGATTTGTTGACGGCAAGGCCGTTGCTACCGCAAGGGTAATTTTGGTTGACGATAAATATTTTATTGGGCGAATTGCCGTTAGAAAAGCTTTTAGAGGGCGCGGATACGGTCTTTTGGTCGTTAAGGCGGCGGAAGAAGCTATTAAAAAAATCGGCGCTTCTTTAATTTACATCCATTCCCAAACGAGAGCCGTTGGGTTTTACCAAAAGCTCGGGTATTGTTTAGCGGGTGTTAGCGACGTTGAGGAAGGTTGCCCCCACGAATTATTGGTTAAAACGATATAACCGCATAATGCCTTTGAAAGCGCTTCAAAGGCATTATCTTTTACTTGACATATTCACTTTATAAAGATATAATGTATAACAAAATTGAAGGAGTTGGAAATTATGCAGATAGCTTTTTCGGGCAGATTAGGTAGCGGTAAATCGACAGTTTGCGCTATTTTAAGCGAAAAATACGGTTACGAGATTTACAGCACCGGCACGGTACAAAGAAAAGCGGCAGAGGAAATGGGCATTAGCACTCTTGAGCTTAACAAGAGGATGGAAAAGGACCCCACGCTTGATTATATTATCGACGATACGGTTGCAAAGCTTTCGAGAGAAAAGGCAGGAGAAAACATAG
>JAZRTL010000150.1:0-1634 GCA_045652025.1 Eubacteriales bacterium | reverse complement strand
TCGCCGCAAGCACATTCTTTCCAGTGGTTGTTCTTATCGGTGGACCATGTATTTGCGGGGGTGTGGGTATGTGCTTCGCCATACGCCTTAACCTCGGAAATCATAATCCAGTTCTTTTCGCTAACAATTCTGTATTGAATGTAACGTGCGGAAGCGGCGGTAGTAAGGTTCAAAATCGAAATAGCGCAATCCTCGGTGGTAGATTGCTCGGGAAATGCCTTGCCAACGCTCTTCCAAGTTTTGTTATCGCCGGAAACGAAAATCTCGACGTAGCTGGGAAGACGTACGCCTGCGCCTATATTAGCTTCATTTTCGGAAGCAATGTAGGTCTTAAACTTGTTTAAATTATAAGCTTTTCCAAGGTCAACGGTAATCGAAGCATAGCCGTCTCTCTTGTAATCGTCGGTTTGTGCGTTAAAGCCGACAAATGCAACGTTGCTGTAAGTAGCATCGGATTTTGCAATCTCGCCGTCTGTAAGCGATTTACCGTTTTCATCGGGGTAGTTGTTGTCGCCGTGAATTGCGGTGGTGGTGTATTGCTTGTTAAGAAGTAGGTTGTTATCGGGTTCTTCGGTTTTAACCTCTTCATACTCGTATGCCTCAACCTCTGCAACCATAAACAAAACGCTGTTTGCAACAAAACGGTATTGAACGTATCTTGCGCTAACGGGAGTTTTTAACGTAAGTGTTGCTAAAATGTGGCTTTCGGCGTCGGTGTCAGTAATGTTAACAATACCTGCGCTCTTCCACGCACTTTTGTCATCCGAAACCAAAACCTCAACGCTCTTGGGTGCGGTAACGCCTGCGGTTGCCGCCTTCGTAGCAACGTCCGCTACAAAACAGTCCATAGTATAGGATTTTCCAAGGTCAACGGTAATGTAGCCGTATCCGTTTGCCGCATAAAAATCATCCGCAGTATAGAAGCAAAGATATTCCTGGCTGCTATAGGTTGCGCCGTCGTAAGATAAAATGCCGTCTGTAAGGGTTTTGCCGCCTTCGTCGGGGTATTTTTCAATGCCGTTGTCAACCCAAACGCCATCGTAGCTATAACCCTTGGATTTTGCAACGTTAACGCGCGTTTTGGGTACGCCGTAAACCTCAAGCTCGTTAAGAGCGGCAAAGTTGCCGTTAAGAGCAAATTCAAATTTAACGTATCTTGCGTTGGTGCTTTCGGGTGCAGCGGATTCGGTCCAATAAACCACGTCAGAGCCCGTGTTGATCTTCAAGCTTCCAAGATCGTTGTACGTGCTGCCGTCGGTCGAGCCGTAAACCTTAAGCGATTTTAAGGGCAGGGTATTCGAGTTGGAAGAGTTTGCAAGGTGTGCACGGAATTTTGTAATCGTGTAAACGTCCTGAAGGTCGATAATAATCGTACCGATACCGTTAGCATCGGCGTTTCTGTTTTTGAATAACAACGACCAAGTATCGTCGGAATAAGAATAGGTGCCGGAAGCAAGGCCGTCGGTAAGAAGCGCGCCGTATTTTGTGGAAACGCCGTCGCCCTGAACAGCGTTGCTTACGGTGTTGTTATAGGGCTTGTTGCGGGAAATGGGCGTTTCACCCTGCGAAGCTCCGTCGTTGTATGTGGGAAGAGATCCGTCTGCGGAATATCTGAACAACCAAATACATTCGGT
>JAZRTL010000149.1:0-1189 GCA_045652025.1 Eubacteriales bacterium | reverse complement strand
GCTTCATTATATCTCCGCTTCCCGCTTCGCTATTTTCTATAAAACAAAACCCCTCGATTGAGGGGTTTTTATTTTTTAAAACTATCATAAAAATCGGCGACAGGTGCGTCGATTTTTATTCCTTAGAACGCTGCGTGCGGTGAGCACGGCGCGAGCGAACAGCGTTCCCAAAAACCGATTGAAAACCGCGTGTTTTCAATCGAAAGCGTCAGCGTCAATTATAATACAACAAATCGCCGTAAGTCGGGAACGGCCAATAAGAGCGCTCGGTGAGCTGTTCCGCCTCGTCGGCAGAGCGACGAAGCTCATCCATAACGGGAAGAACCGAATCTCTGCAATGGATACCGCACTTCTCGTTAGCCAAATTGCGCTGTGCATATTCCGCATTAGCGCGCAAGAGGCGAAGCGAAGCCGACATTTCGTCCGAAAGCTCGATAAGACGCTTTAGCGTTTCGTAAACGTGGTGAGGGATAGGCATTCCCGCCGCCTTTAAGGAAGCGACCGTTTCGGAAAGGTGCTTTATATACGCGGTAACCGCGGGAAGAATATCCTTACCCGCCATATCGCACATAGTAAGCGCTTCGATGGAGATAATCTTGCAATAGGATTCCAACAAGATATCGTGACGCGAGCGCAATTCCTTTTCGGTATAGACCTTATGACGAGTAAAGAGCGAAATATTCTTTTGGGAAGTAAGGTAAGGAAGCGCATCGGCGGTGGTGGGAAGGTTAAGAAGTCCGCGGTGCTTTGCCTCGAGCTTCCATTCATTAGAATATCCGTCGCCATTAAAGATAATACGCTTATGCTCTTTGATAGTACGTCTTATTAGTTGCGAAAGCGCAGTACGGAAATCGGTTGTTTTTTCCAATTCATCGGCAAATTGCATTAGGCAATCGGCAACGATGGTATTTATAACAACGTTTGGCTCGGCAACCGACATAGCGGAGCCGGGCATTCTGAATTCGAACTTATTGCCCGTAAAAGCGAAGGGGCTTGTACGGTTTCTATCGGTTGTATCCTTAGGGAAGGTAGGAAGAACGTGAACGCCGATTTGCATTTGTGCCTTTTCGGCACCGTAATAGGGCACGTCCTCATCGATAGCGTTAAGGATTGCGGTCAATTCATCGCCCAAGAACATAGAAACGATTGCGGGAGGTGCTTCGTTAGCGCCCAAGCGGTGATCGTTACC
>JAZRTL010000148.1:0-2095 GCA_045652025.1 Eubacteriales bacterium | reverse complement strand
AAAAACAAGGCCCAACGGTTTCCCGCTGGGCCTTGGTGGCTTGTTATGTAAGAATTACTTTACTTCGATAGCGGTAATGTGGGTGTTAACGCCTTCGTACCAGTAGAGGTAACCGGTTACGTCAACAACAGAACCAGCTTCCAGTTCGCCAACAGCCTTGTAAACGTCGCTGTCGGGATCTGTGAGGTAACGCTCTACGCAGAACTCGTAATCTGTGCCGTCCTTGGTGAAGGTAACGTAGATATCGTCGCCGGGTTCGCCGTTCTTATATTCAAGAGACTTAAAGGTAAGACCCTTGAAGAGAACAAGCTCGTTCATATCGTTAATGAGTTCTTCGGTGCCGAGCTTTGCAGTAACATCTACGGGCTCTGCAACGTAGGTGTCTGCGCCTTCAACAAATTCGAAGGTAGCTTCCATAATTTCTACTTCGCCATCGTAAACTGCCTTAGAGCCGGTAACGCGAATCTTGGCACCCTTAACGAGCTTAGCAGCATCTTCTTCGGAGCAAGCAAGGCCATAGATGAAAATACCGCCGTCTTCGCTCTGGCAGTAAAGGGTGATGGAATCGTTCCACCAGCTTTGGTTTGCCTGAACGTAGGTTTCTACAACAACTTCTGCGCCAACTTCAGCAGCAAGGTATTCCTCGTAGGTCATTACCTTAACTTCGTCGGTTGCAGATTCTTCGGAGGTTTCGGAAGAGGTTGCAGCTTCGGAAGAGGTAGCAGCTTCGGAAGAAGTAGCAGCTTCGGAAGAGGTTTCGGTAGTTCCGGCACATGCAGCAAAAGCAACGCACATTGCCAAAACCATCAATACAGCAATAAACTTTTTCATTGATAAAACTCCTTAAAATTTAAGTATTGCATTAATTATACAACTTTTGAATAAATTTTCAATACTATTCTTACACATTTTAGCTTATTTTTTGGCTTTTATTTTGTTAATTCCTACATAAACACCCATTACAAGCCAGCAAAGAGCAACGCAAATTAACAGAATAACCGATTCCTTTGGCAATTCGCCGAGCGTTACCTTACCGTCGGTTGCATTTATTTGGTCAAGGTGATATTGGGATTTCGTTTCGGAATACATACCCTCTAAATAGCTATCGTCGATAGCTTTATTATTCTTTACCGCCTTATTTACGGTTTCGATAAGGTTACCCGCCGCATCGCGCAGAGAAGCCGACCCGTTAAACACGGGGGTTACGAAGGTATTTTCGGTGTTTTCCAAAAGGAGCTTGGTTGCATCCAGCTTTATATTATAATAAAGCTCGTCATCCTCGCCCGAGCGGGACAAATAATCCTTATATTCCGCCGAATTTTGCGCCTTTGAGGTTACGGGCGCATATCCTTCGGTTTGAGAATAGGCAATTTGAACCTTATTCGTTAGCAGATATTGCATAAAGAGCCAGGACGCCAAAACCTCTTGGGAATCCTCTTTATTGAATATACACATCGAGGGGCCTTGGGATATCATTTTAGGGCTTTCGGGGTTATATTGGGGGATTGTCATAACAACCGTTTCGAAATCCACCATATTTTCCTCCGGTATATCGACCAAGGGGGCGTTTGAGCCCATCCAGGTTGCGCCAGCGGTGGAATCGACCGCGAAGATGCATTGCCCAGCGTTTAGATAGTTTGCGGGATAGCCGTTCATACGGTAGGTATTAAAGGCACGGCTTTTTGAATGGACCGAAATTTCCTTTAATATATCGCTTGTGGTGCTATTAAAGATATTAATATCGCCATAGACAGTTGAATATTCCCCACCCTTTTGGGCGAGCATTTGGATCATCATATTATCGGTTGACTTATACATAAAGGGTATAAGCACCTTTTGGCCGTTAACGATAAAGTTGCCGTTTTCGTCCTTTTTCATTGCCGCCTCGCTTACTTCCCAAACGAAATCCCAGGTTAGCGTTTCGGGTAGTGTATAGCCGAGCTTTTCGACATAGGTTTTATTAACGTAGCACGCCTCTGTCGAGCGCATATAAGGAACGGCATAGTAATGGCCGTTAAATTCGCATTCCGAAAGGAATTTAGGTATCATTTCCTCTACCGAAGGAGAATCGAAGCCAACCTCGCTACCGCCAAGA
>JAZRTL010000147.1:0-2193 GCA_045652025.1 Eubacteriales bacterium | reverse complement strand
GCGTTGCCCTATACCGAAAAAAATCTTGCGGAGCAAAAAAACGTTTCGGTTCGTCGCTTCGATGCGCTTGACGAGGACGATTATATCGAGCTTGCGGGCATAATCGAGCGCCCTCTCGATTTGGTTATCTGCAACCCGCCCTATATCCCCAGCGATGACGTTTTAACCCTTTCTCCGCAGGTTGGGTTCGAGCCCGATACCGCGCTCGACGGCGGCGAAGACGGGCTTCGCTATTACCGCGTTGTAACCTCGCTCGTGCCCCATATTTTAAAGCGCGACGGCGTTCTTATTTACGAAATCGGTATTAATCAATGCGAGGACGTTTCGAAAATTATGCAGGATAACGGCTTTAGCGTTGCGGTAATAAAAGATTACGGCGGAATCGACAGAATTCTCGTCGGACAAAGATGTTTGTGATAATAATCGCAAAATTATATTGACAATATAAAAAATCCGTACTATTATTATATATTATAATGGTATGGATTTTTGTTTTTTTATGAAGCGTATTGAATCGAGAAACAACCCAACAATTAAATATGCCAATTCGCTCCGCACGAGAAAGGTTAGGGAGCAGGAGCGCGTCTTCTATTTTGAGGGCGTTCATCTGCTCGAGGAATATCTTCGCGCGGGCTATATGCCAAAGGCGGTTTTCGTTAGAGAGGACGTTGTGTCCCGCTATGCCGATTTAATTAACGGATTGGATTGCGAACTTTACGAGGTTACCGAATCGGTTTACGAAAAGCTTACCGACGAAAAGGCACCCCAAGGCATTTTTACCTTGTCGGGTTATCTCGGTAACGTTCGCGAGCTAAAGGATGCAAGCGTTGTTAAATCCAATAGCATAATGCTTTCCGACCTTCAGGATACAGGCAACGTCGGCACAGTAATTCGAACTGCCTCTGCGCTCGATTGCTCGGTGTTGCTTTGCGGTAATTGTGCCGATGCTTATTCTCCAAAAACCGTTCGCGCTACTATGGGCGCGATTTTTACGGGCGAAATATTCGTTTGCGCTTCCACGGTCGATGCAATAGACCTTCTTCAATCCGACGGCAAAAGGGTTATCGCTACCGCGCTAACCGATAAGGCGGAAACTCTTGGCAGGTTTAATATCAACCCCGACGATTGCTTTGTTGTTGGCAACGAGGGTAAGGGGCTTACAAAAGAGGTTATCGAAAAATGCGATATGACCGCCATTATTCCTATGTCGGATAAAACCGAAAGCTTTAACGCCGCAATGGCTTCGGCTATCTTGCTTTGGGAAGCAAGACGGGGGAAATGATGAAGGAAAAGATTTTATATATTTGGTTCCAAATGGCAACGGGTATATGTAACCGCGTTGCGACCGAGGTTCTTTCCCGCTTTAACAATATAACCGAGATATATAATTGCAACGATTTCGCGTTTTTGGGCGATGATAAAAGCAAGTATATTAGCAATCTCGAGAATAAAGACACCGCGAGCGCGTTCGAGGTTATGAAGAAATGCTCCTCCCTTGGCGTTAGCGTTATCGGATATTACGATGAGCTTTATCCCGAGCAGCTCCGCGAGATAAAAATTCCGCCTTCCGTGCTTTACGCTATCGGCAACGTTAAGGATTTTAAAAGTAACCCCTGTGTTGCGATGGTCGGCACAAGAAATATGACCGATTACGGAAAGGCGGTTGCTGAGGATTTTTCCTACGTTCTTTCCCAAAGCGGAGTTTATATAATAAGCGGTCTTGCAAAGGGTATCGATACCGCCGCGCACAGAGGTGCAATAAAGGCGGGCGGATATACCGTCGGCGTGCTTGGCACACCGATAGGGGATATTTACCCAAAGGAAAACGTTCGCGCCTTCGAAACGCTTTATACGCGAGGGCTTGTTATTAGCGAAATGTACCCCGGTTGCCCCAAAAGCCGTGCGGACTTCCCAAACCGCAACCGAATAATAAGCGGTCTTAGCGATGCGGTTATCGTTGCCGAGGCGGGCGAGGGAAGCGGATCCTTAATTACCGCGCGCCATGCTACCGAGCAAGGCAAGCTTGTTTTTGCAATACCCGGAACGGTTGGTTCCGGCAACGCGGGCACGAATTTGCTTATTAAAAACGGTACACCCGCCGCAACAGATCCACAGGATATAATTGCGGCTTTAACCCCGCTTTATCCCGAAAAGCTTCGCGGGTATGCTCCCGCGGCAACGGCAAAGCTTAGG
>JAZRTL010000146.1:0-7144 GCA_045652025.1 Eubacteriales bacterium | reverse complement strand
ATAAGCTCGAAGATACGTTTTGCGCCCGCAAGCGCCATAATAACCGCGTTTATTTGTTGGGTAACCTGATTTATGGGGTTGGTAAAGCTTTTTGAAAGCTGTAAAAACGCCACCAAGCCACCCGCGGTAAAGTTAGAAAGAAGAACCAAAACGCTACCCAGCGCGGCAATAAGGATATATTGCAAATGGCCAAGGTTGTTCGAAACGGGGCCAAGAATATTTGCAAAAATATTTGCGTTACGCGCGTTGTTAAAGAGCTCGTTATTAAGACGCTCGAACTCCTGCTTGGTTTTTTCTTCTCTTGTAAAGACCTGAACGACCTTTTGACCGTTAATCATTTCCTCGATATAGCCGTTGACCTGACCGACCGATTTTTGTTGCTTAATGAAGAAGCTTCCGCTCTTTCCGCCGATGGTCTTAACCAACACCATTGTTGCGAACGCCGAAGCAACGACGAAAAGCGTTAACCAAACGTTTGTGGTGAGCATTGCAAAGAACACCGCGATAACCGTACAAAGCGACGAGAAGATGTTTGGAATACTTTGGGAAATCATCATTCGCATTGCATCGGCATCGTTGGTATAACGGCTCATCGTATCGCCGAAGGAATGGGTATCGAAATACTTAACGGGAAGCGATTGCATTTTTTCGAACATACTGTCGCGTATATCCTTAAGCACGCCTTGGGCAACAACCGTCATAATTCGGTTATAGGCGAAGGTCGAAAGCGCACCGAGAACATAGACGATACAAAGAACTATAATTTCCTTTGCCAAGCCCGAAAGGTCGGTGCTTTGCGCCTTGATTAGCGGATCGATATAACCGTCGACAAGCGTTTCCAAAAACTTAGAGCCGTAAACGCCCGCAAGCGAGCTAAAGATTATACAGCAAACAACCAAAATCAAGCGCCATTTATATGCAAAAAGATATTTTAGCACTCGCTTTACGGTTTTTTTATCCAGCTTTTGACCGGGGATATGAACACCTCTTGCGGGGCGAAGGGGCGCATCCTGAGGACGCGGTGCTTGTTTGTTGCCGTTCATAGATTATCCTCCCCCTTTACCTGTGAATCATATACCTCGCGGTAGATATTGTTGGTTTTTAGCAATTCCTCGTGGGTGCCGACGCCCGAAATAGCGCCGTTATCGATAACGACAATCTTATCGCAATCCTGCACCGAGGAAATACGCTGTGCGATAATAAGCTTTGTTGTACCGGGGATGCTTTTTGCCATCGTTTCGCGGATATACGCATCGGTTTTAGTATCGACCGCGCTGGTGGAATCGTCAAGAATAAGTATTTTGGGGCTTTTGAGAAGCGCCCTTGCAATACAAAGGCGTTGCTTTTGTCCGCCCGAAACGTTGCTTCCGCCCTGCTCGATATAGGTATCGTACCCATCGGGGAAGGAAGAAACGAATTCATCGGCACAAGCGGCGATGCACGCCTGCTTCATCTCCTCGTCGGTAGCGTTTTCGTTACCCCAACGAAGATTTTCCTTTATTGTTCCCGAAAAGAGAATGTTTTTTTGCAAAACCATTGCAACGCTGTCGCGAAGCAATTTTAAATCGTAATCCCTAACGTTAACACCGCCAACCGTTATTTCGCCGTCGGTTACATCATAAAGTCGGGGAATAAGCTGAACGAGGGTGGATTTTGAGCTACCCGTACCGCCGATAATACCAACCGTTTCGCCCGATTTTATTGAAAGATTAATATTATGCAAAACGGGCTTGTTTTTATGGTATTCAAAGCTTACGTTTTTAAATTCGATCGAGCCGTCATTTACAACGGTTATTGCATTTTCGGGGGATTTTATTGCGCTTTCCTCATCCAAAACCTCGCAAATACGCTCGGCACTTGCGCGGGACATAACGATACTTATAAATATCATCGAAAGCGACATTAAGCTCATTAATATTTGCATTGTATAGTTAAGCAGCGCGGTTAGATCGCCCGTGTTCATCTCTGCACCGATGCCGAGCACGTTATAATTAACGATTGCCGTCGCACCGAGCCAGCAAAGAAGCAATATACAGCCGTAAACCGTAATTTGCATTAACGGCATATTGTAGGCAAGTATTTTTTCTGCCTTAACCGAATCCTTTTTTATCTCCTCGGAGATAGAATTGAACTTATTAACCTCTTCGTTTTCGCGCACGAACGCCTTAACAACGCGTATGCCGCGCAAGTTTTCTTGGACAACGCGGTTTAGAACGTCGTATTTCTTAAACATTCTTTGGAAAACGGGGTGTACCGAGCGCATAATTATTACAATACCCGTAACGAGTATCGGAACCGCGCCCGCAAACACAAGAGCAAGCTCGGAATTTACTC
Organism: Eubacteriales bacterium; assembly: GCA_045652025.1. Lineage (GTDB taxonomy): Bacteria > Bacillota > Clostridia > Oscillospirales > CAG-382 > Coliplasma. The sequence continues at coordinate 4,810 of JAZRTL010000146.1, read as the reverse complement.
TAAACGCCATAATAAGCGAAAACACAAGCATTGCGGGACTGCGAACCGCGATACGAATTATCATATGGAACGCTTCCTGCAATCTTGTTACGTCGGTTGTTAAGCGGGTAATTAAGCTCGAGGTAGAGAATTTATCGATATTCTTAAAGGAAAAGCTTGAAATTCGACCAAACATTCTCTCTCTTAAATTTTTTGCAAATCCCGTCGAGGCGATAGCCGCGCTTCTGCCCGCAAGCGCGCCGAAGATAAGCGAAACGATAGCGCAAACGGCAATCATACCGCCGATAATTAGGATATATTCAATATCCCCCTCGCCGTCGGCACCGTAAATACCGTCGTTTATAAGCTTTGCGATTAGAAGCGGGATTATCACCTCCATAATAACCTCGCCCATTATTAAAAGCGGCGAAAGGAAGGTATGGAGCGTATATCCCTTTATGCTTTTTGAAAGCTTTTTAAGCATTTTTCCTACTTCTCCTTTATTTACATCCAATATTTAATATTTATACATTATTATTCAACTTAATATTTTACACCCGATTTTTAAAAAATCAATAGATACGCCACATTTTTACAAGTTGTTAACAGCAAAAGAACGGTTTTATTTATCGCTTAGCATATTTTTTAGGTCGTTAATTATATCCTCGCTATTCTCCAAGCCGACAGAGAGCCGAAGCAGGCGGGAGTTTATACCCATTCTCTCGCGCGTTTCCTTTGGGATAGAGGCGTGTGTTTGGGTTATCGGATAGGTTATAAGCGATTTATATCCGCCAAGACTTTCGGCGAATTTAATTATTTCCCCGCCCTTTATAAGCCGTTTTGCAATTTTTTCGGACGTAACGTAAAAGGAAACAACCCCGCCGAAGCCGCGAGATTGCTTTTTTAAGAGCTTATAGCCGCTATTTTCTTTTAGTCCGGGGTAAAAGACCTTTTCGACAAGAAACGAATTTTTTAAAAACTCGGCTACGGCGAGCGCGTTTTCTTGGTGCTTTTTCATTCTTAAATCGAGCGTTCGCAAGCCCCGAAGCACCAGCCAGCTATCGAAGGGCGAAAGCGCGTTGCCCAAGGTAGAGGAGATTAGCGAAAGGCGGTCGGCGATGGATTGGTTATTCGTTACAGCAACCCCCGCCATCGTATCGTGGTGGCCCGAAAGGAATTTCGTTGCCGAATGGACAACAATATCCGCCCCCAAGGCGAGCGGGTTTTGGAAGATTGGCGTTAAAAAGGTATTATCCACAACGAAAATCGCACCGCATTCCTTGCAAAGCGAGGCGATATATTCAAGAGGAGAAATTTTCATCATTGGGTTTGTGGGCGATTCCACAATCACCATATTTACGCCCGATTTTATTGCCCTTTTAAGCTCCTTTTTGTTTGAGGTATCGCAAAATTCATAGCCGATTCCAAAGCTTACGAACAGCTTTGTTACAAGCCGATAAGTACCGCCGTAGAGGTCATCCGCAAGGATGATTTTATCCCCCGCTTTTAGAAGCATCAGCACCGCGCTTATCGCAGAAAGACCCGAGCAAAAGGCAAAGCCGTATTTACCGCCCTCAAGCGAGGCAACGGCGGTTTCGAGCGCGCTTCTTGTTGGGTTAGAAAGGCGGGTATAGGAATATTCCCCACCGCCGACAAAGCTCGAGCTTTGGTAGATAGGCGGGGCGATTGGGGTGGCTTTTTTGCTATATTCCCCAAGGTTTAAAAGCGTTTCTTTATTAAACATAAGCATCACCAATAGAAAGATTATGATAAAATCGGCAAAAAAGTGATAAAAATCGATGGTTTAACCGCTTTAAATAAAAGAAAAATGGGGTTTAGCTATTGAAAAATAAATAAAAAAATAGTATAATGGCTTTAGCGTACTAATATGCGAAAATGTTAATTTGTGAAAACGAAAATGTTGGAGGTTAGGTTATGGCTATGAATACCGATTATTACGGCTCTTGCGACGTTGATTTAAGCGCAGGCGAGGTTTTTGAGAAAAGCGACGAAAAGATTAACCTTTTGTTAGGACTTACCCAAAAAATTAAGTGCTACGATAAATTAGCCGACGAGGAAAAAACCGATTGGTTTAACTGTAAGCCGAGCTGTGCCTCCCTTACCGACGGCAAATATGCCACAGTTGCCACCTGCGGCGACGAGGGCTGGTTCCGCTTTACAAGAGGCGGTGCAAGAAGTATTATTTACGACCTTGGCACGCTTTGTGCGGTAGAGAGCGCAAGAATTGGCGTTCTTAAGGAGGACGAAACGAAGGTTCTAACCCCGCCGAGAATTTGCGTTCAGCTTTCCGAGGACGGAATTAATTGGCAAACGGTTGGCGAGATTAGATTTGCCTCGGAAAAGAGCTCGGACATTGTCCGCAACAGCGTTTGCTTTGGCAACGCCTACAAGGCAAGGTTTGCAAAATTTACTTTTTCGGTTTCGGTTCACGTTTTTATTGATGAAATCGAGCTTTTCGGTTGCCGCAACGGCGAGGGCGCGTTAGATATTACCCCCGACAGCGCGGGAAACAGCGATTTTCCCAACGCCTATTGCACAACCGAGCAGTTGGGCGCGAAGGACGTTCTTTTGGCTTATTTCTGTCTTGACAGAATCCCCCCGATAACGAAAGAAATTTTCCTTCCCCACGTTGCATATATGGTTAAGGACGAGATTAAGGACACGCTCTTTGACAGCTTCCTTTTCCTTCCCTACGTTGCCTTTCTTTACGAGGGCGGACACAAGCGCCCGCTTAAAAAGGAGAATTGGCAATATTATATCGACCAACAGTTCCTTGACGGCTTTAATATGGACGCGCTTGACGCAGCCGCAAAGGAGGTTGGCGAAAAGCTTGGGATTAAGGATTTTAAGGTTAGCGTTTTTATGTCGATACTCTACCCCGTTGTTTCGGTTAACGAGTTTGGCGTTATAGACGGCAAAAACCTTGATTTTTCTAACCTCGAGGACCGCAAGACCGCTCTTAAATGGCTTATCGACGAGCAGCTTTCCGGCTTTAATAACAAGAAGTACGAGCATTTAACGCTTAACGGATTTTATTGGTTCACAGAGGAGATTAACTATAACGATCTTCAGCTTATGGAGCTTTTAAAATACACGACCGATTACGTTCGCGGTTTAGGGTTAATTACTACTTGGATACCCTATTTCCACGCAAGCGGATTTGACGATTGGCGACATCTTGGGTTCGATATGGCTTGCTACCAGCCGAATTATGCGTTTAACCAAGCAATACCCGATTCCCGCCTATTTAACGCGGCGGACACGGCAAAGCTTTTGGGTATGTGCATTGAGCTTGAAAGCGGCGGCACGGACAAATGGAACATCGAAAGGATGAAGAAATATTATGCCGCGGGTGCGCTTACGGGCTATATGAAGGAAGCGGCGCATATGTATTACCAAGGCGGCGTCCCCGGCGATTATTATGCGGCATATAAATCCGAGGACGAATATTTACATTCGATGTACGACGATACTTATAAATTTATTAAGGGTACCTTTGACCCGAGCGTTGTTGAATTTAATCAGGAGGATATGAAATGATTGATAAGGTAAAAGACGAAAACACAGACAAGCTTGCCGAAGCGTTGGTTGCGGTTCGCACCGTTGACGAGGCATACCGCTTTTTGAGCGACCTTTGCACAATTAGCGAAATTACCGAAATGAGCAAGCGTCTTACCGCGGCGGAAATGCTCCGCGAGGGCAACACCTATAGCGAGAATGCCGAAAAAACACATCTTTCCACCGCTACCATCACCCGCGTTAACCGCGCGCTTCGTTACGGCAGCGACGGATATTCGATGGTTCTCGACAGGATTTCTAAATGAGCTTTTCGGTTCTTTACGAGCATTACGACGAAATTAACGGCTCGGCTTATCTTCCCTACGCCGATTATTTGGCTAAATGCTTTTTATCCGCAGATATAGAGGTTAAGGAGGTTCTTGACCTCGGTTGCGGTACGGGCGGTATTTGCGCTATTCTTGCGGACCGCGGTTTCGATATGGTCGGAATTGACATCTCGGTAGAGATGCTTATGGAAGCGAGGGAGCGCAACGCGGGCAAAAATACCCTTTTGCTTTGTCAGGATATGCGCGATTTCGAGCTTTACGGGACGGTTCAAGCCGTTTATTCCTCGTTCGATTCGCTTAATTACATAACGAGCGAGCGCGATTTGGAAAAGGTTTTTCTTCTTGTCCATAATTATTTGGAAAAGGGCGGTGTTTTTGCCTTCGACGTGAACACCGAGTATCGCTATACCCAAATTTACGACGGCAAAAGCTACGTTTATGAGTTCGGCGAGGACGTTGTTATTTGGAGAAGCAGCTTTGATGCCGAAAAATCGCTTTGCGAGTTCGAAATAGATTCTTTTGTTCATATTCCCGACGAGGATATTTACGAGCGTTACGGCGAAAGCCAATTACAGATGCTCCATACGCCCGAGCGCATTCGCGCTATCGCCGAAAAATGCGGTTTTTCGCTTGTTTCGGTTAGCGGCGGCAAGGGATTTGACGGTTGTACCGAGGAAGAAAAGGAATATTACGTATTAAAAAGGATCTAGTCCTTTTTAATAGAGTTAAGAGCAAACAAAAAAGTCACCTTTTTTCAAAGGTGGCTTTTTTAAGTGAAGAGTGAAGAGTGAAGAAGTATGGTAGCTTTTGCTTCGCAAAAGCAATTTTTATTGTAAATTGTGCTATTTAGAGTGAGTCAAGTAAATACGAACCACCTAAAAGGTGTCTTTTTGTGCGCTTTTGGGCGTATCGGATTTGCAATACGTTAGTATTGCGGCATCCTCAACCACCCAAAATCATCGCAA
>JAZRTL010000145.1:0-13617 GCA_045652025.1 Eubacteriales bacterium | reverse complement strand
TGTCATCGCGGATAATAATCGCGCCGGTGGGGCAAACCGCCGAGCATTGACCGCAGCCAACACAAAGCGATTCCGAAAGGGGAATATCAAAAGCGGTGCTAATGGTTACGTTAGAGCCGCGGTGGGCGAAGTCAATAGCGCCAACCTTTTGGATTTCGTTACATTCGCGAACACAGTCGCCGCAAAGAATACATTTGCCGGGGTCGCGAATAATACAAGGCGAGGATTCGTCCTTGGGCATCTCCGTACGGCTGTTTTTAAAGCGGATTTCGCTAATACCGAATTGCGCCGCAAGGTCTTGGAGCTTACACTTGCCCGAGCTGGGGCAGGTGGTGCAATCGCGGCAATGCTCTGCCAACAAAAGCTCCAAAATGTTTTTGCGGTAACGGCGAAGACGGCCTGTGTTGGTTTTAATCTTCATACCCGCTTCGGGTAGGGTGGAGCAAGCCGCCATAAGTCTGCCTCGCTCGTCCTCTACCATACACATACGGCAAGCACCGTAAATGGAAAGCGTGCTGTGGTAACAGAACACGGGCATAACTACGCCTACTTTGCTTATAATTTCAAGGAGGTTGCGTTCTCCTTCGATTGCAACGGGAACACCGTCAACCTGCATCATATTGTTAAATTGCATAGGGTTACGCCTCCTGTCTTATTGCTTTTAATCTACAGCTGCTTTCGCAAGCACCGCATTTAATACATTTTTCTTGGTCTATAACGAAGGGCTTCTTAACCTCGCCGATAATCGCGCCGACGGGGCATTGTCTTGCACAAAGCGAGCAACCCTTACATTTTTCGGGGTCGATAACGTATTTTTTAAGCTTACTGCAAGCGCCCGCGGGGCAACGCTTTTGGTAAATATGCGCTTCGTATTCCTCGCGGAAGTTTTCGATAGTGCTAATAACGGGCGAGGGCGCGGTTTTGCCCAAACCGCAAAGCGCGGTGTTGGTAATGGTATCCGCAAGCTCCTCTAAAAGCTCAATATCGCCGTCGCGACCGTTGCCGTCAACGATTCTTTCCAAAATCTCGAGCATACGCTTCGTGCCCTCGCGGCAGGGAACACATTTACCGCAGGATTCGTTTTGGGTGAAGTTCATAAAGAACCTTGCAACCTCGACCATACAGGTTTTATCGTCCATAACAACCAACCCGCCCGAGCCGATCATCGCGCCGACCTTTTTAAGCGAATCGAAGTCCAACGGAACGTCCAAATCCTTTTCGGTAAGACACCCGCCCGAGGGACCGCCTATCTGCACCGCTTTAAATTTCGCGTCGCCGCGCATACCGCCGCCGATATCGAAAATAACCTCGCGCAGAGTAGTTCCCATAGGAACTTCAATAAGACCTGTGTTCTTTATAGTGCCCGTAAGCGCAAACGCCTTTGTTCCGGGGCTGTTTTCGGGGCCGATGGATGTGTACCATTTAGCACCGTTGTTAATTATCATCGGAACGTTTGCATAGGTTTCGACGTTGTTAAGGTTTGTCGGCTTATCAAACAAGCCGTGCTCAACCGTTCTCGGCGGTTTAACGCGGGGCATACCGCGCTTACCCTCGATAGAAGCGGTAAGAGCCGAGCCCTCGCCGCAAACGAACGCGCCTGCACCGCGGTTGATATGCATACGGAAGCTAAAGTCGGTGCCCAATATGTTATCGCCAAGCAAGCCCAATTCCTCGGCTTGTGCAATAGCAATACGAAGTCTGTCGACCGCCAAAGGATATTCCGCACGAACGTAAATATAGCCGTCGGAGGAGCCGATAGCAATACCCGAAATAATCATACCCTCGACAAGACGGTGGGGGTCGCCCTCCATAATCGAACGGTCCATAAACGCGCCGGGGTCGCCCTCGTCGCCGTTACAAACGATATAACGCGGCGTTGCCTTTTGCTTTGCACAGGATTTCCATTTTCTGCCCGCGGGGAAGCCGCCGCCCCCTCTACCGCGAAGGTTAGATTCCGAAACCTCGTCCAAAATTCCTTCGGGTGTCATATCGAACAACGCCTTTTCAAGCGCGGTGTAACCGCCGGTTGCGATGTAATCCTTAATCGAAGCCGCGTTAATTTGTCCGCAATGCTCCAAAACCAAGCGGGTTTGCTTTTTATAAAAAGGAATTTCGTCTTGACGGCGGAAAATCTCGCCGTTTTGGGTATATGCCAAGCGCTCAACACAAACGCCTTCTATAATCGTTTTTTCAACAATCTCGTCGCAATCCTCAAGCTTTACCTTGGTGTAAAGCCAGCCCTGCGGCTCGATGCGAACAAGCGGGCCCATTTCGCAAAAGCCGTGGCAACCGCTCTTTTTAATACCGACAACGTCGTGATGTATTTTATCGTGATTAAGCTCAATAGCAACGGTAATACCCTTTTGCTCCAAAATTGTGCGAAGGCGCTCGTAAATCTCTAAAGAACCGCCCGCAACACAGCCCGTACCGCCACAAACCAAAATCTTTTTGGTTTCGCAATTTAATGCCGCGGCACATTCACTTCTAAACGCGGTTAAATCCCCGCGGGAGTTAAGACGCTTCATCCGTTTGCCTCCTCTTCTAATTGCTGGCGCAATTCTTTAATAAGCTCGGTTGCCTTGTCGGGTGTCATCGCGGGGTAAACCGCGCCGTTAACGGTTATAACGGGAGCCAACCCGCAAGCGCCCAAGCAGGAAACCGTTTCCACCGTAAAATTAAGGTCGTCGGTGGTGGTTTGGTTGCCGGTTAATCCAAGGTCGGAGCGAAGTCGCTCCAAAATCGGAATAGAGCCGCGAACGTGGCAAGCCGTTCCGTCGCAGCAACGGATAACAAACCTGCCCTTTGGCTCAAGCGAGAAATTTTCGTAAAAGGTGGCAACACCGTAAAGACGTGCTTCGCCAATTCCTATCGCTTTCGCAATGTGGGCAAAAACCTCACGCGGTAGGTAATGGTAGTGCTCTTGAACGTCTTGTAAAATAGCAATAGTGGAGGATTCGTTTTTAGGGTATCTCTCCAAAATTTCATCAACTATCGAAAAATCAAAGTTTTGCTTCATAGAACCGTCACTCTCTTTTCTATATTACGAATATTATAACATATATATATCGGCTTGTAAATGCCGTTTTTACTTTTTCTACAATTTAGACCCGCTATCGCCTTTATTTTTATGCAAAAAAGCAAGTCGATAAAAACGGAAATTGGTATAACGGCTTTAAAAAATATAAAATGCTATTTACTTTTGGAGTAAAATGGGGTATAATGGCTTAGATTGTGAATTTATAAATATAAGGAGTGTCATTTTAATGAAACTTTCACCTCTTCAAACAGCAAGATACCAGTATGCGCCCAAGCTTCCCGGTATGCTCAGAAACGGTATTTCCGAAATCTGCGTTAAGAACGGCTTGGCGACCGAAAGCGTTGCGGACCAAGAAAAGATTAAGGCATTGTTCCCCAACACCTACGGTAAGAACGAAATCACCTTCGAAAAGGGCGTTAACACCTCCGAAGCAAAGAAACAGGTTGTCGGCGTTATTCTTTCCGGCGGTCAGGCACCCGGCGGTCATAACGTTATTTGCGGCTTGTACGATGCATTGAAGGCAACCAATAAGGATAACGTTCTTTATGGCTTTAAGGGCGGTCCTTCCGGTCTTTTGGAAGATGATTACGTTATTTTTGACGATGAATATATTAACCAATACCGTAACACCGGCGGCTTCGATATTATCGGCTCCGGCAGAACCAAGCTCGAAACCGAAGAGCAGTTTGCAGTTGTTGCAGAGGTTTGCAAGAAGCACGGTATTACCGCTATCGTAATTATCGGTGGCGACGATTCCAACACCAACGCTGCAGTTTTGGCAGAATATTTTGCCGCTAACAAGACCGGCGTTCAGGTTATCGGTTGCCCCAAGACCATCGACGGCGACCTTAAGAACGAGGATATCGAATGCTCCTTCGGCTTCGATACCGCTGCAAAGACCTATAGCGAAATTATCGGTAACATCGAGCGCGACGCTAACTCCGCAAAGAAGTATTGGCACTTCGTTAAGGTTATGGGCCGTTCGGCTTCTCACGTTGCTCTTGAATGTGCGCTCCAAACCCGTCCCAACATCTGCCTTATCGGCGAAGAAGTTGCCGCTAAGAAGATGTCTATGGCTCAAATCGCAGATTATATCGCAGATTCCGTTGCTACCCGCGCTGCAAAGGGCTGGAACTTCGGCGTTGCTATCATTCCCGAGGGTATAGTTGAGTTCGTTCCCGAATTCTCTGTTCTTATCGCAGAAATTAACGAGCTTTTGGCAGGCGAAAAGACCGAAGTGTTCAACGCGCTTCCCACTTGGGCAGAAAAGTATGCGTTTATCGAAGCTGGTCTTACCAAGGAATCTATGGCTGTATTTGCTATTCTTCCCCAATCCATCCAACAACAGCTCTTCTTGGAACGCGACCCCCACGGTAACGTTCAGGTTTCGCTTATCGAATCCGAAAAGCTCTTCTCTGCTCTCGTTGCAGATAACCTTAAGGCACGTAAGGCAAAGGGCGAATATAACGGCAAGTTCTCTGCACTCCATCACTTCTTGGGCTACGAAGGCCGTTGCGCGTTCCCCTCTAACTTCGATGCAGACTACTGCTACTCTCTCGGCTACAACGCGTTTATGCTTATCCAATACGGCTACACCGGCTATCTTTCCAAGGTTTCCAACCTTAGTAAGCCCGCAGAAGAATGGGTTGCAGGCGGTATGCCTATGACCAAGATGATGAACATCGAAAGAAGACACGGTAAGGACAAGCCCGTTATCCGTAAGGCACTCGTTGAATTGGAAGGCGCACCCTTCAAGTTCTTCGCTGCTAACAGAGCCGAATGGGCAGAAAACACCTGCTTCGTATATCCCGGCGCTATCCAATACTTTGGACCGAGCGAGGTTTGCGATGCAACCACCATCACCCTTGCACTTGAAAAAGGCGAATATTAATTCAAATTAATATAAAAACAAAAAAGCATCGCGGTTGCGGTGCTTTTTTCGTTGTCTGTGGGTGCAAATTGTTGACAAAACGGGGATAGATGGGGTACAATGTAAAAAATAGAGAAAAATAGAAAACAAGAGGTAAATATGAAAAAAATAATACCTTTGCTTTTAATATCATTGCTTTTAACGAGCGTGTTTTCGGTCTATCCCGCTGCCGCGGCAAAGCTTCCTATGGCAGAGGATATGGGCGGTTACGAAAACCTTATGCTAACCTATACCTTCCGTACGTCCAGCTACGATAACGGAAGACATAGCGAAAGCGACCTTATGCCCTATACCGCGTACGTTGACGAAAAGGGTAATGTAAAGGACTTTTTCTTTGATAGCTATCTTTTCTTGCCGTGCGTTGGCGCAGGCCCTTCGGGCGCAAGAATGCATTACGATGAACACAATCCCACTAAAGCAATCGACTGGATTGCCTATGTCGAGGATACATTCTATAAGGGCACCAACGTCGAAGCACTTGACCGTGCATACGGAAGAACCAAAAGCGAGCTTGGAGATACCGAAAGTAAAGCGGGTGTGTTCTTTACAATTTTGTATCCCCATAAAAAAGCGGTCGATTTCGGCGTTCTTGGCGGAAAATCGCTTGATTTATCCAAAACCGAGGATAGAAAATACGCGGTTAAATGGATGATTGACGAACAAATCGCGCGTTTTAACGATGGCGGATATAACAATCTTGATCTGGTTGGATTTTATTGGTTAGAGGAATTTATCGTAGAGGATGCGGATGCGGAAATTTTAACCTACGCCTCGGATTACTTACATTCTAAGGGCTTAAAGTTTATTTGGATACCGTGGTATAAAGCGAACGGATACAGTAATTGGGAAAGCTACGGCTTTGACGTTGCTTGTATGCAGCCCAACCTTATGTGGATCGGATATAACGATCCCAATCGCGTTCAAAACAGCGTTTCGATATCCAAGCGTTACGGTATGGGTATGGAGATGGAGGTTGACTACCGCGTAGATACCGACGATTATTTTTCGAGATATTTAAGCTATCTTGAGGGCGGCTTGAATTCTTCGATGATGAACGGCGTTAAAATGTATTATCAGGATGCAAGGCGCGGCGTTTATTACGATGCCTGCTATTCCGAAAGCGAGCGTATGCGCTCCGTTTACGATCTTACATATAAATATGCAACTAAAACCTTAACACAAGCCGATATAGATGCGGTTCGTCCCGAAAAGGTCGAAACGGAATATAAATACGTCCAAAATATAAATCTTAAGGATTTAATGCCTAAGGGAATTAAATGGGTTTCGGTTGGCAAAAAATACAGCGGCTGCAGTTCCTACGTTGACGGAAACGGTATGGATTATCAAGACGTCAACGGCAAAGAATTGACCGACGGCAAGCTTGCGGACGAAATTTTAACGACCGATTGGCACGCCTTTCATCATTCTAAGCTCGACAGCGACGGCAAGATGAGCATAACGATCGACCTTGAGAAAGTCCGTACCGATTTAACCACCTTCGTGGCGCATTTCGACAGCCGTCTTGATTACGGCATCGGAACTCCAATGGGAATAGAGCTTTATACCTCGCTTGATAATGAGACGTTCAAACGGATCGCTCTGCCCTCGTTGTATTTTGACGGTACGAACGCTTATTTTAAATATGAAACCGAGCCCGTTACGGCGCGTTACGTTAAAATGTCCTTTAATCTGGGTAGCGGCAGCTTTGTATTCTGTTCGGAATTTTTGGCAGGTGTTGACGAAAACCTTTTGCCCAAAGAAGAAACCTCGGCTCCCGAACCTGCCGTCCCTAACGAAAACAGCGAGCTTGCCCAAAAGGACGAGAACGGCGATCTTGGACCCGTTTATTTGATTTGTGCCGTTGCGGTCGGCGTTTTGGCTTGCGCCTTGGCGGCAGTATTTATCGTTAAAAAAGTAAAGAACAAAAATAAAAACGTTTAATACCTAAGGTTCTCGCAAGCGCGAGAAAACGTAAGTTAAAATTTTCGTTTTAACAAGGGGAGGAATCAGTTATGCCGATTTCGAACGTTACCGTAATTTTGCCTTCTTACAACCCAAATGAAAAGCTAATAAAAACTGTCGAAGGTCTTATTGCCGTTGGGTTTAGCGATATCGTTATCGTAAACGACGGAAGCCGTGTCGAAAATGATAAATATTTTCCCGATCATACAAAATATCCGCAATGCACCGTAATTAACCATTGGGTTAATCGCGGTAAGGGTGCGGGTCTAAAAACGGCGTTTGCTTTTGTAAGAAAGACCCGCCCGAATTGCTTGGGCGTTGTTACCACCGACGATGACGGTCAGCATCGCCCCGAGGACGTGCTTGCCTGCGCGATGCGGATGATAAACGAAAATCGCGTTGTTTTGGGGGTAAGAGATTTTAACCTTTCGGGTATCCCCGCAAGGAGCGTTTTCGGTAATAAGCTTACCTCTTTTGTGTTTAGGTTTTTGTGCGGTATGCGGCTAAGCGATACCCAAACGGGCCTTCGCGCTATCCCTGCCGAATGGTTGGAAACGCTTATTTCGGTTAAGGGCGATCGGTTCGAATACGAAACGAATATGCTTCTTGCCTTTAAGGATAACGATATAGAATTCGTTGAAAATCCTATTGAAACGATATATATCGAGGAAAACAAAACCTCGCATTTCAATCCCTTAAAGGATTCTGTAATTATTTACGTTCAAATTTTAAAATACCTCTTTTCCTCGCTTACGGCAACGGCGATAGACCTTGGCGTTTTTGCGCTTTGCTTTGCCTTAATGTTTTCGGACGTTGTTAAGGATAGGGAGGTTTGTACTGCGATTTGCTCGGTTATAGCGAGGGTGATTTCTTCGCTTTGCAACTACTATATTAACTTTAGATTTGTATTTTCAAAAAAGAAGGGTGCAAGCAACACCCTAATAAAATATTATCTGCTCGTCGTTGGGATAATGGCGGCTTCGAGCGCTTCCACCGCGCTAATAAGCGGCTTGTTGCCAAAAACCGCCGAGGTTGGCTTAATAACCTTGGTTAAGGCGGCGGTCGATACGGTTTTGTTTTTGGTAACCTTCACGCTTCAGCGCGAATGGGTTTTTGGAGGAAATAAGAAAAAATGATAAAAAGAGAAAAAAAGGAGCGTTCGCACGCTTGGCGTACGGGCTGGAAGATTGTTCGCCGTACCCTTTTGGTTATTTTGGTGCTCGTTTTGTTTTTGGTCGGCAGCGTTTATGCGCTTTGTCTTACCTTGCTTAACGGCCCGAGCGAAACGGTTAGAGATATGCTTGTCCTTTCCGCAAAGCAGGCATCGGCAACGAAATGGTTGCCCGGCTTATTCCTTGATGAAGCTACTATCCAACAAATTATGGATAACAGCAACAAGGTTACGGTTACCGAAATCGATTTGGAAAGCTTTAAGCCAAAGCCGCCTCAGGGGTAGCAAATAACCGAAGAGGAATATGATGAATGGGCGGATCACCCCGAGGGAGTGCGCCTTGAATATATTCAGGGCTCAACCTACCGCGCTTATCTTACGGTCGTTAAGGACCCGTCCCGCGTGTTCGTTGGCGTTTGCGATAATTTAGGCAGCGCGGCTTTCGGTATGAGAATTTTTGAGATTGCCAAAAAATACGATGCCCAAGCGGTAATTAACGCTGGTGAGTTCCCCGATACAGGCACAAGCCCCGGTAATATGCCTATCGGAATCACCTATTCCCAAGGCGAATGCGTTTGGGACGATAATACAAAACGCACCTTTATCGGCATAGATAAAGATAACCGATTGGTTGTTTCGGAGGGTATGACAAGGGCAGAAGCGGATTCGCTTAACATCCGCGACGGCGTTTGCTTCCAAACGGGCAACGTGCTTATTACCAACGAAAACGGCAAGGTTCAGCTTCATTACAGCGAGGGTAACGTTGGCGCGGCGCAAAGAACGGCAATAGGTCAACGTGCCGACGGAACAATGCTTTTGGTTGTAACCGACGGTCGAAGCGCGGCAAGCATCGGCGCTTCCAGAAACGATATTATCGACCTTTTGGTTTCTAACGGCGCGGTTGTTGCGGGTATGCTCGATGGCGGTACCTCGTCGCTTATGTATTACGATAATTATATCGAACGCTATAATATCGACCCCGAAACGCTCGACCAATATCAGCTTCAGGGCGTTGTTAATAAATATAAGGCGTTTATCCCGCCCCGCTCGCTACCGACCTTCTTTATAGTTTCAAAGGAGGGTAATTAAGCAATGACAGAGATTAAAAGAAGAGGATTTCCGTATTTTTATACTATTCTCGCAGTACTTTTGGTGCTCGGCGTTTGCGCGGTTGCCTATGGGCTTTCCTTGCTAAACGAATGGCTTGCCGATTACGAATCAAGCCAACCGAAATACGTTGCGGAAAAGGTTTTTAACGAATATTTTGCAAACCCCGATATAGAAAGGTTTATAAAGGAAAGCGATTATACTCTTTCTCCCGCAGAAAGCTTTGAGGACCTTAAAAAATACGTTACCGACCAAATCGGCACGGGGGAAATAAGCTATAACGAAACGGCGGGTAGTATCGACGGCGATACGCTTAAATACGTCGTTTCGGCGGGTAACCATAAGTTCGCCCAATTTACAATAGTCGATTCGGGCGAAAAAACCGAATATAACAACCCAATTTATAAGCTCGGGGAATACGACTTTTTCTACGTTGTAAGCGAAACCTATTCGGTAAAAATCGTTGCGCCCTCGGATGCAACCGTAAGCGTTAACGGCTTTACCTTGGATAACAGCTACGTTACCGAAACCAAGGAAACCGAATCCTGCTTGCATATGCCCTCTAAGGTGTTACATAACGATAGCCCGACCGAAGGCATTAAATTCTCCACCTACGTTATTAAAGACCTTTTGTATCCCACCGAGGACGTTCGCGTTACCGATAAATACGGCGATGAATGTAAGATAACAAGGGACGAAAACGGCTCTTTCGTTGCCGATATTAACTACGATACCGCGCTTGAGGAAGAATATAGCGAGCTTGCTATTGAGTTCGCAAAGGGATATGCAAAATACGCGCAGGGTTGCGGAAGCTTTGGCGATTTTGGCGACAAAATGGTAAAGGAAAGCTCGCTTTATCAAAAGATAAAGACGCTCCAAAACCAATTTGTCCATGCCCACGATGAATGTGAATTCACTCTTGAAAAGGCAACCGAGTTTTACCGCTACGATGCCCACGTTTTCTCCTGCCGCGTTTCGTTTACCTGGCATGCATACCGCCAAAACGCGCCCGAGGCGTATGAATATATCGATATGACTCTTTATTTCTGCGAAATGCCCGAAGATAACGGGTTTAAGATATACGATATGCTAACTCATAGCGATTTTACGAATTAAAATAATCGAATTTAACACCGCCTTTGCGAGCATTGGCGGTGTTTTTTTCGGGGTCCTCAATAATCCGCAGGATTATTGGGGTAATTCAGGGTCCCCAATAACCCGCATGGTTATTGGGGTAATTCTTTCGTGTCGGAAAAATCGGGGAAATATACAATTCGAGAACGATTTAGTTGGCTAAAATAACCATACAATTTTATCAAAAATCGGTTGATTAAAATGGAAATTTTTGATATAATTGACAATACACCTTTTTAAACTAAATTCTATATAAAAGGAGACAAAACATGAAACGTGCAATAAGCTTATTATTAACGTTTGCGATGTTGCTTTCGATGTTTACCGTGTTTTTTGCTACAAGCGCGCTTGCGGCAACGGTAATCACGAACACATCACCCGCGATTGCCGTTAACGTTGGAACTAAGATAACTCTTTCCAACTATTCGGTTGTGTTCGATGGAGATAGCTCTGCTACCTCGGGCGTAACCTGGAAAAACGGCAGTACCACCATTACTTCCTTTACGCCTTCGGCAAAGGGAGTTACCAAGCTGACCGCAACGAGCGGCAGCAAGAGCAAGAGCATTTACGTTGTTGCCAAAAATGCTTCCGAAAGCGAATACGTGCTTTACGAAGCAAATATGGCAAATTATACAACCGATAAGCTCACGTCGGACGGCTGGACACTTACATCCGGCGCTTCTATGCTCGAAGGCGACCTTATCGTAAGCTCCACAAGCGTATTTCTTCCCGCTTGGTTGGGCGAATTCGGCGATTACGCTCTTTCGGGCGATTTTCGCATAAAGAGCGCTGTCAACAGCACCCGTTGGTTCTCGCTTATTATCCGCGCAGACCAGCTTTCCAACAACCCCAGCTACGTTCAAATGTGCGTTCGCAGCGATACTACTGCGGCAAGCGGTGTTGAATTTACCGAAAAGTATAACAACAACGGCACGGGCTCTTGGAACGTAATTAAGAACACCTCGGGCGTACATTCGCAAATGGGCGAAAAGTACCGCAACGTTCGCATTGCGGCTTACGGCAAGACCGTAAGTAACGAGCTTTGCGGCGAGCAGGTTATTTATATCGACCCCACCACCTATACTGAGGGTGTTAAGACCGCGTCTAATAAGGGTTATCTCGGTCTTACAATGGATAGCGGCGAGCTTAGAGTTAAGAATATAAGAGTTACGCTCCAAACAAGCGCGCCCGTTCAAGCAAAGGGTATGATAAACAACGATTACCACAAGGCAGAAAACCTTGTTAACGCGATTGCAAACGTACAGGCGATGCCCTCTGCAACCGCATCGCTTTCTAACCTTTCGCTTGCTTATTACGACCTTACAACAGGCATTAACGCGGTTGACGCGATGACAGCGGCGGTTAACGCTAACGTTGTTCCCACCTTCTACGTTGCTACCGAAGCGCAAGCATACGAGGTTATGAGCGCGGCAAGAATTACGGGTAATAACGATGCAAACGTTATCGTTGCGACCACCGCTCTTGCCGAATACGTTCGCCGTATGAACAACATTATGAGCGTTGGTCTTAAGATGGATATTTCGGATAAGCTATCGGATGGCGTTATGACCGATGCCGAAGCAAACGAAATCCGCGTTGCTACCCGTAACGCTCCCGCAACCTATATCGTTATTTCGAGCAGATATGCCGAAAAGCAAGCGGTTGCAGAGCTCCAAAAGCTCGCTATCGGCGTTTGGGTACAGGTTGATTGGGCGGCAGGCACCGAGCAATTCACGCGCGAAGCGGTTAAGGCAATCACCTCCGGCGCAAACGGCGTTATTACCGCAAGCGCTTCCGAAGTTTCCTCTTATATCGCAACCTATTTCGAAGAAAACACCTTCACCCGTACTCCTCTTACCATCGGCCATAGAGGTAACCCCGGCGTTGCTCCCGAAAACACCATCGCGAGCTTCGAGGCGGCGTACGCTAACGGTGCTGACGTTATAGAAATCGACGTTCAGATGACCTCCGACAGTATCGTTGTTGTTTGCCACGACTCGACGCTTAACCGTACCACCAACTACGACGGAAGCAAAAAGATTTCCGAAATGACTTGGGACGAGGTAAAGACCTACAAGGTTTTGGATATCGATGGTGTTACGGTTCTCGAGGACCGTATTCCTACCCTTGACGAAACGCTCGTTTGGGCAAACGGCAAGGATATTAAGATGTTTATCGAATTTAAAAACTCTACCTCCGATTGCATTAAGCAAACGATGAACAGAGTTAAATATTACGGTATGTCCAAGCAGGTTGACGTTATCTCCTTTAACAGATCCGCGCTTGCATATACCCAAAGCTACCATACAGGTATGTCCACGGGCTATTTGCTTGGTTCTACCTTCGAATGCAATGATTACGCTACGGCACTTGAATTGTTCCTAAGCCGCGTAAAAAAGGCAAACGACGTTAACAGTACCATCAACCCCGAAAGCTATAGCAACCAAATTAACAAATTGGTTGTTCAAGCGGCTACCGACAGAGGTATGACCATTTGGCCCTATACCTTTAACACAAGCACAACCAATCCCGCGTTCTTTATTGCTCCCGACGGTATTACTACCAACAATATGGAGCTCGTTAGGGATATGGTTAAGCAGCTCCAAAGCAGCAACTTCGGCTTGGAGCTTGGCGAAGCTTACAACGGCAAGGACATTAAATACGAAACCTACGGCAACGACGTTGTTGCGATTGATCCTTCCGAATTGATTATTCAGGTTATCACGGGCGACAGCGTTGCTGTTCAAGACGGCAAGCTTGTTGCGGTTAAGGACGGTTCTTCCTCGGTTATCTTCGGCTACAAGACCGAAAGCTACACGGGCGATGAATATGTTCTTTATACCCAACCCGTAACCGTTCGCGTTGGCGCTACCGCAGATGCAAACGGCGAAAAGATTGTTTACATTCCTCTCGATAACAGACCTATCAACAAGGAACGTGTTGAATATATGGCGGAGGCATCCGGCTTTGAGCTTATTTTGCCCGATGAATCGCTATATTCCAACAGAATCGACTTCTATAACGAGGGCGTTTCCGACCAAGGCGACCCCGAAGCACTTTTCGCTTGGTTAAAGACAGTCGAAGACGCTGAATATTACGTAATTTCTCTCGATATGCTTCTTTCGGGCGGTCTTATCGGTTCGCGTGCGCCCTTTGGCGATACCGACGATACCATCGCAAGCGATATTTCGGGCTACGATTGGAAGGTTGGCGGTTACAAGCTTTCCGATAAAGAGCAAGAAATTATCGATTATCTAATCGCGCTTTCCGCGCGTG
>JAZRTL010000144.1:0-5563 GCA_045652025.1 Eubacteriales bacterium | reverse complement strand
CGTTTTTATAAGCGTAAGCTCAAATAATCCGTCGTCAAAGCTAACCTCGCTTTTGGGCAACGAAACGAAACCGCCAATACGCAACGTGTTTGTAATGCCTGCGTAAATAAATTCACCGCTAATCGTTTCGCCGTCAAGCTCTACCTTGTATTTTGTTTTTTGTGTTTCGGGTAGGTCAATAAATCCCTTAATAACGTAAGCGCCGTGCCCCAAAGCGTTTTTTAACTGCTGGGAGGTCATATAAGAAGCACCTGCAAATAAGCCCGTGCAGGCAATGTAAATAAAATGTCTGTTTCCGAACCTGCCAACGTCTATCGCTCTCGGAACACCCTCTGCGATTTTAGGTACGGCATCCCTAAGCGTTTTTGTAAGCCCTAACGAAGCGCCGAAATCGTTTGTCGAGCCGAGAGGGATATAACCCATCGGAAGACGCGAATTGCTTTTAATAATGGCGTTTGCCACCATATTCAAGGTGCCGTCGCCGCCAAGAGCTACCGCAAGGTCAAAGCTGCTCGCTTCGTTTCTAATAATCGCCTCGGTGCTGCCGTCCGTCGCCGTAGGCAAAACCGTTGCTCTGTAACCGTGCTTGGTAAAAAGGTCAATAAGCTCAAACAGCTTGCTTTTGCCCTTGCCCTTTCCTGCGACGGGGTTAATAACAATTAAAAGTCGTTTCATATTCGAACACCTCGAAAATATTATAACACGCTTTCTAAAATATTGCAATGTTTAACTTTGTGTGCTATAATGTGGAAAATAATAAATAAAAAGGGAATTAAAGCTATGTCAAAATATGCTTTCGGTAAACCGAAATCCTCTAAGTTTAAGCTTAAAAAATCAATGCTTTCAAAGCTGTCTGCCTTTAAGAACGTAAATAAGATGGACGATGGCTTTTATTATATGGACGCGAATAACGAGCCCTTCGTGCTCGGCGGTTTAATTAAGCCGGAGGAAAATTGCGGCGAATATTATCGCCTAGATGCTTCTAAAAAAGAGGTTTATTCGGGCGCAAACCGCGGCCTTGCGGAATGCACCGCGGGCGGTACTATCCGCTTCGCTACCGATGCAAAGGAAATCTCCTTGCGCGTTCACCTTCGCGGTGCTTGTGTCGGTATGCACCATTTTACCGACCGCGGCGTATATGGTATCGACGTTTATGTCGGAACCGGCACAAACCGTAAATACGTCGGCAAGGAAATGCAAACCTTTGCCGATAGCTCGGAGCTAAATACCGGCGTTGTTCCGCTACCCGATGGGGTAAAGGAGGTTTCTGTTAACCTTCCTCTTTATAGCGGTATAACAAAGCTCGAGGTTGGCTTCCCCAAGGGTGCTCGCGTTGGCGCGCCTACTCCTCGCTCGGTTGGCGCTATCGCCTTCTACGGCTCGTCTATAACCCAAGGCGGTTGCGTTTCCCGCCCTGCGAACTCCTATTGTAATATCCTCTGCCGTGCGCTCGATGCCGATTGCTGTAACTATGGCTTTTCGGGTAGCGCTCTTGGCGAACTACCCGTTGCCGAGCATATCGCCTCGCGCGAGCTTGCTTGCTTCGTTATGGACTACGATTTTAATGCGCCCGACGTTGCACATCTCGAGGCAACTCACGAGCCGTTCTTTAAGCTCTTCCGCGAGCGTAATCCCAAAACCCCCGTCGTTTTCGTAACCCATCCCTTCTTAGAGGAAATTAAGGAATCGGATAAAGTGCGTATGGCGGTTGTTCGCAAAACCTATGAAAACGCGCTCGCCGCAGGCGATGAAAACGTTTATTTTGTCGATTCCTCGGCGTATTTCTCTCCCGAAATGCGCGATCTCTATTCCGTGGATTTTCTCCATCCCAATGACCTTGGCCAGCTTTCTATGGCGGAAGTAATCTTCCCGACCCTTAAGAAAGCACTTAAAATATAATTTGGCGGTGTTAATATGATTAGAGTAACTGTTTGGAACGAATTTTATCACGAGCAACACGACGAAAAGGTTGCTTCCGTCTACCCGAATGGCATCCATAACGCGATAGCCGATTTTCTTCGTAACGACGATATAACCGTTAGAACCGCAACGCTTTTCGATGAGGAATGCGGCTTAACCCAAGATGTTTTGGAAAATACCGACGTTCTTATCTGGTGGGGACATCTTCGCCATAACGACGTTCCGGATGAAATTGTAGAGCGCGTAAAGGCGGAAATCCATAAGGGTATGGGGCTTATCTGCCTCCATTCCGCTCACCATTCGAAAATTCTTCGGTCGGTGCTTGGTACAACCTGTAACCTAAGCTGGCGCGAGGATGGCGATAAGGAACGTATCTGGACAATTAACCCTGCCCATCCTATCGCCCAAGGCGTTGGTAGATATTTCGAGCTTCCCGAGGTAGAAACCTATGCCGAGCCCTTTGGCATCCCCAATCCCGATGAGGTTATCTTTATCGGCTGGTACGAGGGTGGCGAGGTCTTCCGTTCGGGCGTTACCTTCCACCGCGAAAACGGTAGAATTTTCTATTTCCAACCCGGCCACGAAACCTTCCCCATCTTTTACGATGCAAATGTGCAAACGATTATCCGTAACGCTGTTAAATGGGCTTGCCCCGTTTACCGCGCTCCCGAGCTCGCTTGCCCTATGGTAGAAAAAATCGAAAAATAGGGAAGTAACCTAATATAAATAACCCAAAAAATATAAAAACTCCGAGCTTTCGGAGTTTTTTCTTTTCGGGGGCCCGATAAGCCGCAAGGGTTGTTGGGGTAATTTTCTTAAAGGATAGAGCGTTTTTTATAAAACAAAAAGGACGGAAAATCCGTCCTTTTGCTTGTAGGAAGTATAAAATTACTTAAGAGTAATCTTAGCGCCAGCTTCTTCGAGCTGTGCCTTAAGAGATTCAGCTTCTTCCTTGGAAACGCCGGTCTTAACCATCTTAGGTGCACCAACAACGATTTCCTTAGCTTCGCCGAGACCAAGACCGGTGATTTCCTTAACCGCCTTGATAACCTTAAGCTTAGCTGCTTCGTCGAAAGAAGTAAGTTCTACGTCGAATTCGGTCTTTTCTTCTTCAGCGGGAGCTGCAGCAACAGCAGCAACGCCTGCAACTGCTACGGGAGCAGCAGAAACACCGTATTTTTCTTCAAGAGCGCTAACGAGGTCCTTGAGTTCGAGAATAGTAAGAGAATCTACAAGTTCGAGAATCTGATTGATCTTTTCCATTATGATTGTTCCTCCGTGAAATTAGTAATTAATTATTTTTAAATTATTCAGCTGCTGCTTCTGCAGTAGCTTCTGCGGATTCGCCGCCTTCGTTCTTGTCGATAATCGCCTGAATAGCATAAGCGAAACCGTAAAGACCGGATTGCAAAGAACCCATAAGTCTGCCGATAAGGACTTCTTTGGAAGGAGTTTCGGCAAGTTCCTTCACACCGTTTGTGTCGAGCAATTCGCCATCAACGAAACCTGCTTTAAGCACAAAGTTTTCGTGAGTTTTAGCAAAGTTTGCAAGAATTTTCGCAGGAGCGATAGGGTCTTCTGCGGAAGTAGCGAGAGCGGTCATACCGGTGAGCTGATCCTTAAGCGCTTCAAAACCGATAATGTCGCATGCCTTGGAAGTAAGAGTGTTCTTAACAACCGTGTATTCAACACCGGCCTTGCGAAGTTCGCTTCTGAGAGCAGTATCATCAGCAACGTTAATGCCTTGATAGTTAACAATAACGCCACCTGCTGCCGACTTCATTCTTTCAGCAAGATCTGCTACAAGCTGTTTCTTTTGCTCGAGAATGTTTGCGTTAGCCAATTGTATACCTCCTAATTATTTGTGTACGAAAAAATGCTCCTTTGCAAAAAGCCGCAAAGGAGCATACAAAAAACATATATAAATGCTTTCTGACTCCTCGGCAGGCGGTTTGCAAAAACCATTATACTTTCGTACCTACTGTCTTTGGAAATCTGACTTGGTGATTATATCATACCTAAACAGTGTTGTCAATAGTTTTTAATGAAAAAATTCTTCTGTTTCTCTATTTTCTTCTTTTTTGTTGTTCTCTTTTAGTTTTTTGTTGATTTCTTCTAATTTGCGCTTCACTCTGCGGTCGAGAACAATGAATAGGGGAATGCTTAGCAATAAATTGCCGATAAGCCCCAGTGCGAAGCCGACTGCTATTTTTTTAGGGGAATTTAATATGCCGTAAACTGCTAATGCTAGAGTTATGCAGGTCATGTTAAAAATAGAGTTGAATATTCGTTTCGCCCATCGTTCAAAACTGTCTGCTTCTTCGCGTGTGAGAATAACTGTAACTGCGGCAACGGGGAGCATAGCTATAGTTATAGCGGTGATTATTTGCTCGTACTTTGATATGTCGATTATTGCATTAATTAAGGTGATCATCGCGGTGGCAGAACCTGTGCCACATAAATAGCAAACTATAAAGCGTAAAAATTTATTTTCGAGTTTCATGCCTAAACCCCCAATTTTTCCTTTATTGTATTTAAATACTGCCTCGACACAATAACCTTTTCACCATTTAGCAACGTGGCGCGTAATCTGCTGTGCGACTCGGATGTGATGCATTCGACCTTTTTTAAATTAACTATAGTGGATTTGGAAATTCTCGAAAATGGTGTATTGGCAAGCTTTTCTTCTATTTTATATATTTTTATCTTTGTTTCGTAGGTTTTGTCTGATGTATAGAAAAATATTTTTCGGTCAACTGTTTCAAAATACAAAATATCGGATAGGCGTATGAAATGCGTTTCTCCGTTAAGAGTGCCGGCCATATGGTTGTCTGCTAAACTGATATATGACAAAATATCTTCTAATTCATTGTCTAAATATCCGTATTTTACAATGATTTCGGGTTCTGTAATATTTGAATCGTGAATTATGTTGATTTTCATGTCAAAACCTCCTTGTGAAATTATAATACACTATTTAAAATCAAATTTTCAACCCTTTTGGTGTTACTTGCAATTTTTGTGTTTTAAATTGCAAAATAAATTACTTGTTGCCATAATCTGCTTTTTGTGCTATAATATAAGAGAGGTGATTTAGTAATGTTGGAAAATTTAAAGAATATTGCCGAATATTTGCAAGAGATTAACTATGCTTCGATCGCTTTACGAATTGTTCTTGCGGTCGTTTTCGGCGGTCTGATCGGCTTCGAACGCGGTCGCCACGGAAGTCAGGCGGGAATGCGTACTCATATCCTTGTTTGCTTGGGCGGTATGCTTACCGCGCTTGTCGGCGTATATTGCAATAAGGTTTTGGGTTTCAATAACGACCCGTTAAGGATTGCGGCGCAGGTTGTTTCGGGTATCGGCTTTCTTGGCGCGGGTATGATTATCGTTAAAAGCGATAAAATGATTACCGGTCTTACTACCGCGGCAATTATGTGGACCACCGCAATAATAGGTATTTCAATCGGTATCGGGTTTTACAGCGGCGCGTTCTTCGCAATGCTTGCCTGCTTGTTCACCGCGGCGTTTCTCACCCGTATCGAGCGTAAACGCAAAAAAACCGCGCGAATATATATTGAGGTGTCCAACCTTCCAAAATTGGGGATTATTACCGACGAAATGAAAAAGCTTCTCAAGTCGG
>JAZRTL010000143.1:0-6696 GCA_045652025.1 Eubacteriales bacterium | reverse complement strand
ACGCATATTAATTTAAACTATTTAAACGGCAGGGCTTCCCTGCCGTTTGATTTTTTTGCTTCTGCAAGAATATTGACTTATTTTATGGTGTATGATATAATCACGGAACAGAACAATAGTTATTTTCGATTTTATAGATCGAGGTCGGCAACGAGTCGTTGTCGGGTACATTAAGATATCACCGGGTTTCAACCGAAAATGCTCGAAGTAGTGATGTTCACCCTGTGAACACACTTCGTTCACTACATCTGCGCTTATCGGTATACAAACAATGTATTGTTCTGATGGGCAGTCCTTAACGGGCTGCCTTGAATTATAAGGAGAGAAAATGATAGTCTACCGCGAACTGTCGTCGCTTGAGCAGGATTTGGGTTTTTCCGCAAAAACCTTATACGCCCTAAGCAACGAGATAGAAAAGCACTACAATCAAATAAGTATACCCAAGAAAAGCGGCGGACTTCGTGTTCTTTCTTCTCCCGACGATTTGTTAAAGATGGTGCAAAAGAAAATTGCAGAAGTAATTCTTGCCGACGAACCTATTTCTGAATTCGCCACCGCTTATAAATCGGGCGCAAGCGTCAAGCGCAACGCAAAAATGCATATTGGCAAGGAAAAGCTTTTAAAGCTTGATATTAAGCATTTTTTCGACAGCATCACCTATTCCACGGTAAAAGAAAAAGTTTTTCCCATAACACGCTTTTCGGAGTCAAACCGTATTTTGCTTACGATGCTTTGCTATTACCGCGACAAATTACCCCAAGGCGCACCCACTTCCCCTGTTATTACAAACATTATTATGCGCGACTTCGACGAAAAAATCGGTGCTTGGTGCGCAGGAAAAAGCATCACTTATACTCGCTATTGCGACGATATGGCATTTTCCGGCAGCTTTGACGAAGCAGAGGTTATTGCGTTTGTATCCAACGAGCTTAAAGCGATGGGATTTTTCCTTAACAAAAAGAAAACCTCGGTTGCAACCAAGGGGAAACGCCAATTTGTTACGGGCGTTGTTGTAAATGAATTTGCAAACACCTCTGTTGAATATCGCAAGAAGCTACGCCAAGAGGTTTATTATTGCCGAAAATACGGAGTTTGTGAGCATTTAAAACGAACCCAAGTTTTTGCCAAAAGCGAAGCTTCTTATCTTCGCGGGCTTTACACAAGGTTAAGCTACGCCTTAAACATTAACCCCAACGACGAAAAAATAAAAAAAGACCGCGAATACATTGCGGCTCTGTTAAAGGATATATAAAAAATAATCCCTGACTGTTAATCTATTTGTTACAGCCAGGGATTATTTATTTGAATTCTTGATATCTAACATCATTTAACCTCTCTTTCTTAAATTACCGCTCCGAACATTTAACCTTAATTTAATTACCGCTTAAATAGCTTTGTCTTGTAGGTAAGACGATCCTTGGCTTAATTAAAGATTTTTAGATTTCGGTTTGGTTTTGTCCCGATGATTGATCATCTCATTGGAAGATACCCGCTACCTTTCTCCTCTTTTTCGGTTTGGATTTCCCTCTTTTTTGTTTTTAGAGGGTTTTCACTTTTTCATTGGACTCACCCTTTCTGTGTCTATATATTACCACACATATACCCCTAATACAATTCGCGATATATACAAACTTAAAGGCAATTTTTTGTGCAGAGCGCAGAAAACGGCGGCTTTGCCGTTAAAGAGGCGATAAAATGTTGACATTTATCGACGTTTTGTGATATACTGTTAATGTTGTGGCGACCGAGAATGTTTTTTCATTTGCGGTTGCTTTTATATATCCTTTCGCGGCGAGGTTTTAAAATGCGCGATTTTTTTAATAAGTATAAATTTTATATCCTGTTGCTTGTTTATTGGCCGTTCCATTTTTTGTGGTATTCGGTCTCTATGCACCTTTACCCCGACAGCGAGGTTTGGCTGGTGCATATTCCGCTTGACGATTTGATAGTATTTTGCGAATGGTTCGTTATCCCCTACGTTTTGTGGTATTTCTATATCGTTGCGGTTATGGTAAACGGCTTTAAGCAGGGCAAGCGTGAATTTGCTCGCGCCGATTTATTACTTATGGGCTGTATGTTCATTCCGATGCTTTTCTGCACAATCGTTCCGAACGGCATTTCGCTTGATATGCGCCCCGATTTTGAAACCTTGGGCAGAGATAATTTTGCGATAACGCTTGTAAAGGCGATTTACGCCGTCGATACCCCCGCAAGAAACGTTATGCCCTCGATGCACGCATCGGTTTCGGTTGCTCTTGCTTTTGCGGTTTGGCAAACGAAAACGCTTAAGGACAAAGCGATTGTTAAAATCCTTTTAACCCTACTTAGCGTTTCGGTTATATTCGCCACAACCTTTATAAAGCAGCATTCGGCTTTGGACGCTATCGTCGGAACTCTGCTCGGTATAGCGGTCGGCGTTGCCGTTAAAATTGGCGAAAATATTTACGATAAGAAAAAATCGGGTTGTTAACCAACCCGATTTTTGTTTTACTATTTAAATTTCGTTAAAAGCAACGCGGGATGCACAATTTTAGCCGTTGCAAATTGTGGGAAAATCGATAGCGAAGTGGTCTGCGCGATTTTAGCCGTTGCAAATTGTGATAAAATCGATGCGGATTGGACAAACGGAGCCCGAAGCAATAGAAACCTATTGCGAGCGGTGACGTTTGTTCAAAGCAACGCGGTGCGCGCGATTTTAGCCAATTTGAACTTCGTGGCCGGTGCGAGCGGATTCATAAATCGCATCGAGAATGTTCATAAGGGTAACGCCGTCTTGTGCGGTAGCAATACATTCCGCATTGCCAAGGCAGCATTCGAGGAAGTGATTAATTTCACCATCGAACAAGCCGTCCATAGAAAGACCGGTGTTGCCGGTGGGCTTGGTGTTAACAAACATACCGTCAAGGTCGGTAAAGAGCTCTACGTTCGGGTCGAGCTTAGCGCCCGCCTTAGTACCGAACAATTCAATTTCGCCCTTGTCTGCTTTAATATTAAGATTAAAGGAAGCTTCAACCTGAAGGGTAAGTCCGTTGTCGAACTTAATCATAGCCGAAGCAAAGTCCTCTACGTCATAAACAAAATCGCCCTTAGTGGAGGAAACCCAATCCTGACCGCCGCTTGCACGGTTCGGGCCGAGGTTGTTATAGGTTACGCCGAAAACAGAAACGGGCTTGGGGTTGCCTGCAAGGAAGCGAACGAGGTCGATAACGTGAACGCCGAGGTCAATAAGGGGACCTCCGCCTGCATAGCGCTTATCGCCAAACCAGCCGCCCGGCCAACCGTTACGGCGAAGGTAGGTTGCCTTTGCGTAATAAAGGTCGCCCATAGTGCCGCCATTAAGGAACTTTTGCATAATAGCGGTATCGTTACCGAAACGGCGAACGAAGCCGATCATAAGGAGGTTGCCGGTTTCCTTGGCAACAGCCATCATTTCTTCACCCTCGGCAGTGTTCATAGCCATGGGCTTTTCGCAAAGAACCTTACAACCTGCGCGGAGAGCCGCGATGGTAGCGCCCTTGTGAGCCGCGTTCCAGGTACAAACCGAAACAGCATCGATCTTTTCTTTAGCGAGCATTTCGTTATAATCGGTATAATATGCGGGAACAGAATACTGTTCGGCATATTTCTTTACCTTTTCTTCATCAATGTCGCAAACTGCAACAACTTCACACTTATCCGAATACTTCTTGTAACCACCCATATGGCAATGGCTGATACCGCCGGTACCGATAATAGCAACTCTTAGTTTTTCCATAAGTTATCTACCTCTTTTAATTTTAATCTTAAATTGATGATAATATTTTTAACCCGATTTGTCAATAGAAAACCGCTTTTTATTACTAAATTATAGCATTAAAAAACAAGCTTGTTGACAAGCGAATATTATAATGTATAATATTTTTATAAACACTTTTGGAAGGATATTATATGATACGCGAATTTATTAAATATTACAAGCCACACAAAAAGCTTTTTGCGCTGGATATGTTTTGTTCGTTTTTAATCGCGCTTACCGACCTTTTTTATCCGATGATAACGAAGAACATTATTAATGATTACGTTCCGAACCGCAATTTAAGGTTGGTTTTAACCTGGGCGGGTATAGTTTTGTTCCTTTATCTCGCAAAAATGGTTCTTAACTATATCGTTTCCTATTGGGGACACGTTATCGGCGTTCGTATGCAAGGCGATATGAGAAGGGATATGTTTAGGCACCTTCAAAAGCTCCCCTTTTCGTTTTATGACGAGAACAAGACGGGTACAATTATGTCCCGCCTTATTAACGACCTTATGGACGTTTCGGAGCTTGCACACCACGGGCCCGAGGATTTATTTTTATCGGTAATTATGTTTATCGGCTCGTTTATCGCGCTGGCAAACGTTAATATTTGGTTAACCCTAATTATTTACGGTCTTATTCCGTTCGTCGTCTTCTTTTCGGTTAAGATGAGGCGCAGAATGAAATCTGCCTTTAAGAAAACTCGCGAAGAGGTTGCAGAGGTAAATGCCAGCGTTGAAACCTCGGTTGCGGGGATGCGCGTTTCCCGCGCTTATACCTGCGAGCAGCACGAAACTTTAAAGTTCGACACCGCAAACGAGCGCTTTAAGCTCTCACGCGGGCGCGCCTACAAGGTTATGGGCGAATTCCATTCCGCGATGACCTTTTTTACCGACTTTTTATATCTTACCGCGCTTGTGGCGGGCGGTATATTCTTTTATAACAGCCAAATAAGCCCCGAAAGCGCTTTTTCTATCGACGCGGGCGAATTTACGGCGTTTATACTTTATATGGCAATGCTTTTAAAGCCGATAAACCGCTTTATTTCGCTTTTCGAGCAGCTGCAAAACGGTATGACGGGCTTTGGCAGATTTAGAGAAATTATGGAAGTTCCTGCCGAATCGGAATGTGAAAGCCCCAAGGAATTAACCAACGTTTTGGGCGATATTGAATTTAAAAACGTAAGCTTTAGCTACCCCACGGGCGATACGGGTAAGGGGGTTTTAAAGAACCTTTCGATAAAGATCGAACGCGGAAAAACCGTTGCCTTGGTTGGACCCTCGGGCGGTGGTAAGACTACGCTTTGTAACCTTATCCCCCGCTTTTACGAGCTTGACGAGGGCGTTATTACTCTTGACGGAGTTGATATAACCGAGCTTTCGCGACAATCGCTTAGAAAAAACATCGGCATTGTTGCACAGGACGTATTTTTGTTCTCCGGCACAATACGCGAAAACATTGCCTACGGCAACCTCGACGCGAGCGACGAGGAGATTATTGAAGCCGCAAAGCGCGCTAATATCCACGATTATATTATGAGCTTGGAAAAGGGATACGATACCATCGTCGGCGAACGAGGCATTAACCTTTCGGGCGGTCAAAAGCAACGTATTTCCATTGCGCGCGTATTCCTTAAGAATCCGCCTATTCTTATTCTTGACGAAGCGACGAGTGCGCTCGACAACGTTACCGAGATGCAAATTCAAGCGTCATTAGAAGAGCTTGCAAAGGGCAGAACGGTTATTGTTGTTGCACACCGACTTTCGACAATACAAAACGCCAACGAGATTTTGGTTATGACCTCGGAAGGCATTGCTGAACGAGGCACGCACCAACAGCTCGTAGAGCTTGGCGGTATTTACGCGGGGCTTTATAACCGAAAAAGCTTTTAACTTTACGGCGATATAAACAAAGGAGATTTTTATGAAACGCTTTTTAAAAATATCCGTTTTAATAACGCTTTCGCTTTTGTTGCTTTGCGCTTGCTTTGATATATCCGAGCTTAGCGTTTCGACCGAAAGCACGGCAGAAAGCTCGGCTTTAACAAGCAAGGAAGAAGCATCTTCGCTTGTTTCCCTACCCGCAGACGTTAGCGAGGAAAGCAAACAGGAAGAAAGTGAACCCGCGACCGAAGAAAGCAAAGTCGAGATTAGCGAGCCCGAGGAAAGCGAGCCCGAAGTTAGCGAGCCCGAGGCAAGCGAACCCGAAGTTAGCGAACCCGAGGTTAGCGAACCCGAGGTTAGCGACCCCGAGGTTAGTGAACCGACAACAGCGCCCGAGGAAAGCGGATTTGAAATTCAATTTATCGACGTTGGTCAAGCCGATGCGGCGCTTATTATTTGCGACGGAAAAACGATGCTTATCGACGGCGGTAACGCGGGAGATTCTAACCTTTTATATTCACTTTTGAAAAAGCGCGGAATTACCAAATTAAATTACGTTATTGCGACCCACGCCCACGAGGACCATATTGGCGGCTTGGCGGGTGCGCTTAACTACGCGAGCGTAGAAAGAGTTTATTGCCCAACAAGCTCGCACGATACAAAGGTTTTCGGCAATTTTTTAAGCGCAGTACAAAAGCACGGCGCAAGCATTACAATCCCCAAGGCGAGCGACAGCTTTAAATTAGGTGGCGCGGATTGTAAAATACTTGCGGTTAATACCGACAAGAGCGATATTAACAACACCTCTATCGTTTTAAAAATCACCTACGGCGAAACATCGTTTATGTTCACGGGTGATGCCGAGCGAATTACCGAGCAAGAAATTTTAAACAACGGCTTTGACGTTAAGTCCGACGTTCTTAAGGTTGGACACCACGGCTCCGAAAGCTCTACAAGCTATCTTTGGCTGCGCGAGGTTATGCCCGAATACGCAGTTATTTCGGTTGGTAAAGGCAACACCTACGGCCACCCCAC
>JAZRTL010000142.1:0-1171 GCA_045652025.1 Eubacteriales bacterium | reverse complement strand
ATTAAGCCCTGTATCCCTTCGGTTTGGAACGAAGCGTTCGTTTCCCGCGTGTATCGCGGTGCTGTTTATAACATCACCTTTAAGCGTACCGGCAGCTATAAGCTTATCGTTGACGGTAACGCTATCGATGGCTGTATCGCTCCTATCTTCCCCGAGGGAAGCGAGCATACCGTTGTTTGCGAATTCTAAAAATCAATAAGAAAAACGGAGTGAAATTCACTCCGTTTTTTGTTTATTATTTGTTGGTGGCATAATTGCCCTAAACAACTTCGTTAAGTTGCGTTAATGCATCCTCGTAAGAATTAAATCGCTTGCTAACATCAAACGCACAAGCTTTTTTTATCCAACTCCAAATTAAATCATCGGCGTTTTCGGGCTTTAAAAGCCCCTTGCCGCCAAGGCGGATGTTAATCGCGGTTGTAATATCGCCCGAATCACTAAACGGGAGCTTGGCGTTGTTAAATAAAGAATAAAGAATAATCCCAAGCGAATAAATTTCGGAGCTTTGGCTGTATTTCCCGTCAAAATAAACCTCGGGTGCCATAAAAGCAAGCGTGCCGATGCTACGGGGGAGAGAAGAAAGCTCGCGCTCGTACTTCGCCTCGCCAAAATCGCTCAAAACCGCTTTACCTTGGGCGTTAAAAAAGATATTTTTGGGGTGTATGTCAAGGTGATAAATCCCTTTATCTCTGCAAGAAATCATAGCGCTTAATAGGTCGATACCCAACCTAACTGCGCTATGCTTGGCCATAAAATCGGCTTCCTTGCGCCTTGTTGTAAACGGCTTTAAATATTCAAGAACCAAAAAGGTTTTGCCCTTTTCTAAATCGACAAAGGAATTTTCCAACCGAACAACGCCCTCGCAACCGGAAAGTGATTTTAGCTTTTCCAATTCTGCGTTCGCTTTAAAAAATCCGCTTCGGCTTTCAATAACCTTTATCGCATATTGCTCGCTTTGCCTTGTTGCTTTAAAAACAATGCAATTCGTGCCCTTGTCCAAATATTCTATTTTGTCAAAACCGCCCAATTCGGTAGGGAAGTCGACAAGCTTTACCAAAAAATCGTTAACGTTAAAATCTTCGTTCGCCTCGGGTAAATCGGATAAATAAATCCTGTGTGTAGCTCTTATCGTCTTGTCGCTAACCAAAAAACAAGGATAATGCTTGTTCCT
>JAZRTL010000141.1:0-1014 GCA_045652025.1 Eubacteriales bacterium | reverse complement strand
CAACGTCGTGGATATAGCCCTTAAAATCGGGCGAAGAAGCGATGATTTTTGCTTCCTCAACGCAGGATTCGATAGAGCGCGACGTAACCGTTCTGCCTTGATGAAAGGCGATAGAGCAAAAGCTGCAACCGCCAAAGCAACCGCGGTTATGGGTTATAGAGAACTTAACCTCTTCTATTGCGGGAACACCGCCCATATCCTTATAAACGGGGTGGTAGGTACGCATATAGGGCAAGGAATATACCGCATCGAGCTCCTTACGGGTTAGCGGAGGCATAGGCGGGTTTTGGACGAGAATTTTTTCGTCGTATTCCTCTATAATCGCCTTGCCGTAGATATGGTCTTGGTTATCCGATTGGATTTTATAGGCGTTGGCAAAGGCACGTTTATCGGTTTTTATAGAATTATAATCGCCGCAAACAACGTAATCGAAATGCGGCTTAAAATCGCCGTTTTCCAAAAAGCAGGTGCCGCGAACGTCGCGTATTTTGCGAACGGGAACGCCCTTATCGAGCAAGAAGGCAATTCTTCTTAAAATATTTTCACCCATACCGTAGGTTAATAAATCGGCGCGGGAATCGACGAGAATACTTCTTCTAACGCTATCGCTCCAATAATCGTAATGGGCAAATCTGCGGGTAGATGCCTCTAACCCGCCGATAATTATCGGCACGTCGCCAAATGCTTCGCGCAGGCGGTTACAATATACTATAACCGCGCGGTCGGGGCGTTTTCCGATTTTTGCGCCGGGTGAATAATAATCGTCGTTACGGCGTTTTTTAGAGGCGGTGTAATGGGCAACCATCGAATCGATATTACCCGAATTTACCAAAAACGCAAGGCGGGGTCTGCCAAAGCGCATAAAATCGGTTTTGCTTTTATAGTCCGGTTGGGGTATAATCGCAACCGAAAAGCCCTCGGCCTCTAAAACGCGCGAAATTATTGCCGTACCAAAGGACGGATGGTCGACGTATGCATCGCCCGTAACAATAACGAAATCGGGCTGATATTCTA
>JAZRTL010000140.1:0-3800 GCA_045652025.1 Eubacteriales bacterium | reverse complement strand
AATAATTCACTGGTTGCTTTTGGGTCAACTATATTTAGAAAAATATATAGACCGATAAAAAACAAGCCACAAACAAACAATAGAAAAAGCCAAATGTTAAATTTCTTGCGAAGAAACATACATTCCACAAAATCACCGCCTTTAATTTATTATAACATATTTAATTTCAAAAGTAAATTGTTGCAGTATAAATCACCTCAAATTACAAATAATAACACCACAAATGTAAAAACAAGGAGAAATTTATATATGAAAGCAACAGGAATTGTGCGCCGAATCGACGATTTGGGTCGTGTGGTGATACCGAAGGAAATCCGCCGTACCATGCGAATCCGAGAGGGCGACCCGCTTGAGATATACACCGAAAACGACGGGAGCGTTGTGTTCCGAAAATATTCGCCGGTTGGCGAATTAAGCAAGGTTTCGGCGGAATATGCCGAGGCGATAAACCGTTCCAGCGGGATACCGATTGCTATTTGCGATTGCGAAAACGTGATTGCCGTTGCGGGTGTTTCGCGCAAGGAATATTTGGAAAAGCCCATCTCCAACGAGCTTTCGGGGGTGTTGTCGAGCCGTCGAACCTATTCGGGCGATAGCAAGGCGGGCGCGGTTAAGCTAACGAGCGACGGACGCGAGATAAGCTATCTTTCGCCGATTATCAGCGAGGGTAGCGTTATCGGCGCTATTATGTCGTTAAAACAAAACGGCGGTCAACCGAACGGAAGCGAAAAACAGCTTGTCGATACGGGCGCTTACTTTATGTCGTCCCAAACCGAGATATAAAGCCCTCCCCAAGAATCCTTGCGGTTTACGGAGCGCATAAAAAAATCAATGGCTATCCAAATCGGATAGCCATTTTTGTTTTATTCGTCCTCGCAAAAGCCGTAAAAGTTGCCGTTAACAACCGCCAAGGTGCCCTTTTTGTTTTCCTCTAATCCAAAATAGGATTGCTCGTCAAGCGAAAGCTCAATTTCCGCTCCGCTATCGGTTACAAAGGTCGCATAAAATTCTTTAACTGCAATCGGAGTTTTAGAGCCCTTAAGCTTTGCGCCACAGCTCAATTTAACGATAGTTACCGCAAATTCCTCTATCGGAGGTTCTTCGTAGGGCTCTTCAAGCTCCGCAAGCGCCTCTTGCTTGGATTTCGAGGTGTTGCGGAACAAGCCCCAAACGGTTAAAGCCGTAAGCGCGATAGCCACAAAAGCCAAAATAAAGGTTTCGATATTATAACCCAAGGTTATTGTGCCAAAATCGTTTAGTATTAAAAGCATAAGCCCCACCTTAAAAAGCGCTTGCTATAAGCTGAATAGCAACACCCGCGCCCGCGCCGATAAAATAAAGAAGCACGGTAATAAGAAGGTTGGATTTAACCCCGCGGTTAACGTGGAACAGCACAGCCAATCCAACGCCCGCGCCCGTGCAAAGCCCCCCAACAACCGCTCCGAGCGAACAAGCGCCGTTGATATACATTTGGGCTAAAATAACCGAGGGCGCGCAGTTCGGGATAAGACCGATAAGCGCGGTAAGAAGCGGTTGGAAAACGCTGTCGGAAAGCATAAAGGCGCGTAACTGCTCCTCGCCGATAAGCTCGATAGCATAAGTAAAAATAAAGTTAACAAAAAATACGAATACAAAAACCGAAACGGTGCGCTTTACGGTGCATTTAATAATCTCTTTCCAATCGGTATGGGAACAGCAATGGTCCTCGCCTATAATCTCCTCGTTCTCGCAACCGTCTTCGTTGTGGTGGCAATGGTGGCATTCCTCGGCTTTTGCTTGGCTTTTAATAACAAGGTCGATAAGAAAACCCGCCCCAACGCCAATTAAAAATTTAAGCCCAAGTATTATAAGAACGTCGGGAATAAATTCGGGGCTGGCAAGCATAACGAGCAACGCCTCGTCGGAGGTGGAAAGATAAATCGCAATAAGCGTGCCCAAGGTGATAATGCGCTTTGCATAAAAATTCGAACCCAAAACCGAAAAGCCGCATTGGGGCAATAGCCCAAACAACGCGCCGATAAAGGGGCCGCTTTTGCCCGATTTTTGTATGATATTCGAGCTTTTTTCCTCAACTCTCGCCTCGAAAATCTCTAACACCGCAAAGGTGATAATTAAAAACGGGAGAATTTTTATCGTATCTAAAAAGCCGTGTTCTAATGCGTGAATAATTTCGTGCATATTGTTTTCCTTAAAAATTAATATAACTATATTATATAATCTGTTGCCGTTTGTCAAGTTTTTGGGTGTTTCTTACTTGAAAAAAGCGTTGGGTGTGTTATAATATTCTTAAGGAGATGAATGCTTTATGATTATCGAACATCAAAAACTAAAAGATTTAATAGAACAATCGGATAATATCGTTTTCTTCGGCGGGGCGGGTGTTTCGACCGAATCGGGTGTTAAGGACTTTCGCTCTCCCGATGGGATTTATAATATGAAATTTAAATATCCCGCCGAAACAATGCTTTCTCACGATTTTTTCTATTCGCATCCCGATGAGTTTTTTGAGTTTTATAAGGCGATGATGCTTTGTGAGGGTGTTCAACCCAACCTTGCCCACTTTGCGCTTGCAAAGTTGGAAAAGGAAGGCAAGCTAAAAGCGGTTATAACCCAAAACATCGACGGCTTGCACCAAATGGCAGGAAGCAAAAACGTTTTTGAACTTCACGGTAGCGTTTCGCGCAATTATTGCGACCGTTGCGGAAGGTTTTTCGATACCGAGCTTTTAAGAAGCTCTCAAACTATCCCTAAATGTAATTGCGGAGGTAACGTTAAGCCCGACGTTGTCCTTTACGGCGAAACGCTTGACGATTCAACGCTTATGGGCGCGGTTAAGGCAATCGCCGAATGCGACCTTTTAATAATCGGCGGAACCTCGCTTACCGTCTATCCCGCTGCGGGGCTAATAAGATATTTCAGCGGCTCGAATCTTGTTCTTATAAACCGCGATGAAACCCCCTACGATTCCCGTGCTGACCTTGTAATCCGCACTCCCGTCGGCGAAACGCTCGGCAAGGTTGTGCTTGGTTTGTAAAATCAAAACTGTTCCCAAAAAGATGGGAACAGTTTTTGCTTTTAGTTAATTGTAATGCTACCCATATTGTTATCGCCCGTTATCTTTAACGTAACTCGACCACCGCCGTTGCTTTTGTTGCAGGTGCTTCCCATATTGGTGTCAATCTCGTCAACCACCGTCCAATCCTCCGGAGCGTAAACAAGTATGCTTCCCATATTGCAGGATAATTCAAGCTCAACGGTGGAGCCGGTTTCAACGGTATCGGCGTTTTGGTAATAAATCGTTACGCTTGACATCTGCGCCGAATAGGAATGGTACCTCGATTCGCTTACGTCCGCGTAATGAATAATCGAGCTTCCCGTGTGGTGATTTATCCATCTTGAACTTTTTCCTTTTGGGATAAGTATCCCCAAAGAAATATCAATAAGTATCGCCGCAAGAAGCAATAACCAGTTGTTTATAACGTCGTAGCTTTCAAGATTCGCCCATTCCGCTATATGCGGCTCTAATATCATAAACAGAACGGAAAGTAGGGTGAATATCTTGAATTTTTCGGACAGAGTATCGGAATAAATCATTTTTGCTATAATGGAAGCCAAAATCATTCCTGCGAAAATGAGTTTATGTATCGGCAACCCGAACACAGAGGGTCCGAACCCAATCGCATATAATAAGAGTGCTATGGCGGTTAAAAGGAGAAATATTCCTCCAAAAGCTTTTTTCTTCATAATTATACCTTTCTTACCTCGCTCATTTTTTCTCTGAATGGTTTATAATAACTGCG
>JAZRTL010000139.1:0-3589 GCA_045652025.1 Eubacteriales bacterium | reverse complement strand
CGCTTGGCCTCCGACTTAATACAAGTACAGGATGTAAAAAAACGGTGTCTAAACACCGTTTTTTGTTAACTTTTGGTTAATTCACCGTTATTCGTCCCTCGGGAGAAGCATATTCTTCACCGATATTGCCGCCCAAATATTCACTTATATAGGTTATAAGCACTTGATAATCGCTTAATGCCTCGTCAACCAAAAGCTTATTATCGCTAAATTGGGTTATTCCCCCGCCGGAAGATTTTATAAGATGGTTATGAGACGCGACGGTATATATCTTATTTGGGTCGATCGGAACGTAATCCCCATCGGAATTAAGCACGCTAACATTTTTAACCCTACGCTCGCCCGTGAATTCCTTAAACATAGCGTTTTCGTCAAAAATTACACCCGAGGGGATTGTGGTATCGATGGTATATTTTAAGCCCGAAACCTGTTGAAACGAGCCCTCCTCGCCAAGCGCATATCCGTCCTTACTATATTCGCTTTGTGTTGCGCGGCTTGCAATTTCCAAGGAGTCTAATATCTCTTGTCCCGTTGCCTCCACAACGCAAAGCATATTTCCGAACGGGTGAACGGCAATTATATCGGCATAGGTGAGTTCGCCCTTTTTTATATTCTCGCGCACGCCACCGCCATTTACAAGCGCAACGTCAGCACCCGTAACGTAGCGATATGCATCGGCACACAGGTTAGCAATAGCTGTTTCGCGATTACGAACAAGGCGTATTCCGTTTTCGTCATAGCAGGAAAGGTCAATGCTCGAGCTTCCGATAACCTTATTAACCTCTGCCTCGTAAAGTTCTTTTATCTTGGCAACGTCGCCATCGAGCTCTGCATCCTTTTGAGTATATTCCGAAATAAGACCCGCGGTGATATAGCCGTTGGCGGTTATAACAAGCTGTCCGAAATTAGCAAATTTTGTTCCCGTCGAAGAAAGAATAACCTCTTCCCCATCCTTATTAAGCTCTATACGCGTTGGGATTGTGTTATGAGAATGACCGTCAAGGACAACGTCAACACCCGTGGTATTATTTATTAGGTCAACCGAGGTATAATTTTGCTCGGCAACATCGCCCAAATGAGTCATTAAAACTATATAGTCGGCACCCTTGCTTTTACATTCATCAATATAGCCCTGAACGGTATTATAAAGGAGCTTACCCTCCTCGCCTGCGCTAAAGCCATAAACAAATTCGCCATCTTCCATAAAGCTTGTAGGTGAAGTGGAAGTTGTTGTTTCGGGCGTGGAAACACCGATAAACGCCACCGCAGTTTCGCCATATTCCTTTATTTCATAGGGCTTTACGGAGGCAAGCTTATTTACCGAGCCACCCGAATAGGTTATATTACAAGCAAGATAGCTATGGTTAGCGTGCTCGATAAGCTGGGTAAGGCGGTCCATACCGTAATCGAATTCGTGGTTACCCAACACCGCAAGGTCATAGCCAACCTTATTCATTATATCGACAATATATTCACCCTTGGATACCGCACCGATAACCTCGCCTTGAATTGCATCACCGCAATCGACAAGCGTAACGTAGGGCGTTTTTTCAAGCACAAGCTTTTTATATGCCGAAAGCCCCGAAAAGCCGATATCGGTTTCGAACGCGGAATGGATATCGTTAGTATAAAGCACCACGATATCGTTATTTTCGATAACTTCGATTTGCGATACCGCTTGGGAAACGTCGGGCGCGGGTGCATTGCAAGCACAGCACAGCACACCGACGAGTATTGCCATAAAAACAGCAGTCAAACGAATGAATTTTGTCATACTATATCGCTTCCTTTATTTTTATGGCTTATTTTAACACATTTGTTTTTTCTTTGCAACAAAAAAGCGGTCGAGTTGACCGCTTTTTATTAACTTATGCTTCTTGCTTTTCGAGAATTGCAAGTCTTGCACAGACGGTAAGAAGGTCGGATGCCTTTTCAAGCTCGGCACACGAGGGGAAGGAGGGAGCAATACGAAGCTTGCTATCCTCGGGGTCCTTACCATAGGGGAACATTGCGCCCGCGGGTGTAACCACAAGACCCGCTTCCTTACAAAGCTCAACCGTGCGCTTTGCAGTTCCTTCGGGAAGCGACAAGGTGAAGAAGTAACCACCGTTGGGCTTTGTCCAGCTAACACCCTCAACGCCCGCAAAGCCCGCCTCGAAGCCCTTATAAATCACTTCGAACTTGGGACGGATGATGTTCATATGAACCTTCATTTGTTCTACGATATCGTCATAGCACTTGAAGACCTTAGCGTGACGGAGCTGGTTAAGCTTATCGTGGCCGATGGTTTGTATCTTAAGAGCGTTAAGGATACGCTGAATATTACGAGGGCTGGAAGCGATACAGGAAATACCTGCGCCGGGGTAGGTAATCTTGGAGGTAGAAGCAAATTCGAAGAACATATCCTCGTTATTATACTTCTTTGCCTCGGAAAAGATTTCTACGAGCTCGTCGGGAGTTTCGGTTAGATCGTGAAGAACGTAAGCGTTATCCCAGAACACGCGGAAGTCCTTCGCCTTGGGCTTTAGCGCCGCGATACGACGAACGGTTTCGGCAGAATAGGTACAGCCAAGGGGGTTAGCGTATTTCGGTACGCACCACATACCCTTAATGGTTTCGTCGGATGCAACGAGCGATTCGATCATATCCATATCGGGACCATCGTCATACAAGGGGATATTGATCATATTAATATCGAAATATTCACAAATCGCAAAATGTCTGTCGTAGCCGGGTACGGGGCAAAGGAAAGAAATCTTTTCGTACTTCGACCAGGGCTTACAGCCGTCTTCGACAGGATGAAGCATAGAACGCGCAACGGTATCGTACATAAGGTTAAGACTGGAGTTACCGCCAACGATGATATAATCCGACGTTACGCCAAGCATTTCGCCGAGCAAACGCTTCATTTCGTTAATACCGTCAAGTCCGCCATAGTTACGGCAGTCGCTACCCGTTTCGGAGAAGCATTCCTCGTTCTTTGTAACCGCGGTCAAAAGACGTTCAACCGTAGCAACCTGCTCGGGCGCGGGCTTACCGCGGGACATATCGAGCTTTAAGCCAAGGGCTTTATATTCCTCGTACTTTTTAAGAAGTTCTTGTTTATTCATTGTGATATACCTCTTTTTAGGGTTATTGGAAAAGGGATTAAAATTCCGCACTACCGGTAGTTCTGTAGAACAATTCAACGTCGCGGATGTTAGTCATACCGGTGATATACATAATAAGACGCTCAAAGCCAAGACCGTAGCCGGCATGCTTAACACCGCCGTATCTGCGAAGGTCGAGGTACCACCAATAATCGTCCTTATTAAGACCGAGCTCCTCAAGGCGTTGCTCGAGAACGTCAAGACGCTCTTCTCTTTGGGAACCGCCGATAAGCTCGCCAACGCCGGGAACAAGCATATCTGCCGCCGCAACGGTTTTACCATCGTCGTTAATGCGCATATAGAACGCTTTGATTTCCTTGGGGTAATCGGTAACGAAAACGGGCTTACCGTAAACGGTTTCGGTAAGATATCTTTCGTGCTCGGTTTGAAGGTCGCAGCCCCATTCAACAGGGTAATCGAACTGTTGACCGCTATTTTTT
>JAZRTL010000138.1:0-4878 GCA_045652025.1 Eubacteriales bacterium | reverse complement strand
TCTTTAGCGGCAAGGCGCGGTTTTTGTTCTCGAGAAGGACTATACCGTCCTCTGCTCCGCGGAGCGAAAGCGCAGTTCCCTGTGAAATATCGTATTTTAATTTTCCCGTTAAATAATCGAAAGCGTTTTTTGTATTCATTAAAACACACCTCGCTATATTTTTATTGATTCTATATTAACAGATAGCGTTCTATTAGTCAATAATCCAAGAAAAAAGAAGCTACTTACAAGCTTCTTTATTTTTTCTTTTTATTTTTATAATAATTAAAAAGTTTTTTTATTGCAGCCGCAACGCCCAAGGCAAAGATAGAGCCGATAAGAAGATATTGCCAATTATAAAACACCCATTCTAATGCCGCCATATCGTTCGCCTTTCTTTTGTTGGAACAGTATAAATTATATTAAAGTATTTTATTCAAAATGTCAACGGTTATTCGAAAATTTAAGCGATATTTTTTGTTGCTTTTTCGGCACAGGGCACAGTACAGAAATAGATATTTTGTGCAAAAACACCAAAAAACTCGGGTTAAGTTTAAACAATACGCGATTGACACATTTATATTAATATATTAAAATAAAAAAGATACTAAAAATAAGGAGCATCCTTATGAAGATTTTTAAGAAAATTATTGCGATGTTGACCATAACGAGCTCGCTTATGACACTTGCGCCAAGTGCAGCCCTTGCGCTCGATAACAGCGCCACCGTTGCTATTGACGGCTTTGATTGCGCTACCACTAACGGCGCGGTTTTCGTTTACCCCAACCCGTCCGACACGGACAGAAGCATTGGCGCGAACGAATATGGCGGAGAAACCTTTAGGCACACAAAGCTTTTGGTTTTTGACGGAAGCGGCAAGCTTATTGAAGCAGGCAGCGACCTTTATGCGAACAGCACCACCGTTACGGGCTCGCCTCAGCTTACGGTTAGAATACCCGCGGGCGGTTTTATGGTTGCATTTTTCAATTCCGCTCCTGCTGCTCTTAGAAATTGCTTTAACGCGGCGATGAATGGTGTAATGCTTTATAACTCCACGATGTCGGTTATTCACAACGCGAAAGCAAGCTACAGCGGCAACACGCTTACGATTGAATACGACAACGTAAAGCCCGCTTCAAGTAGCGCGAAGAAGTTCCTTTTTATCGGCAACAGCACTACCTACTTTAACGGTACCCCTATTAAGTTCAAGGCGATGGCACAAGCGGCAGGCGTTGAGGTTGACGTTACCTATTG
Organism: Eubacteriales bacterium; assembly: GCA_045652025.1. Classification (GTDB taxonomy): domain Bacteria; phylum Bacillota; class Clostridia; order Oscillospirales; family CAG-382; genus Coliplasma. Next base: position 3,645 of record JAZRTL010000138.1, on the reverse strand, counting down.
CACACGCGGCAGCGCTTATTTAAAATACTTCGTTGACGAAAGCGGCGCGGACGGCGACCATTACAGAGCGCTTAAGAACGCACTTGCGGCAAAAAAATACGATTACGTCGTATTACAGGACGCGGCAAAAGCCGATTATTACGTTACCAAGCCCGCGGTAGAAAAGCTTTTACCGCTTATTAAGGAAAACGGCGCGGAAGCACTTCTTTATATGAGATATTCCGCCGATTACACCTTTGAGGGCATTAGAAACAACGCTATTAAGCACCACACCAATTACGCTACGATAGCCGATGATTTTGGTTTGGTTTGCTCGCCCGTCGCAGATGCTTTTGTGCATTGCGCCGAGAAATATCCCGAAATTCCGCTTTATGCCTCCGACGGAGGACACCATTCCAAAGAGGGCTCTTATCTTATAGCGGCGACTTGGTTGCAATCCTACCTCGGAATTAACCCCGTTGGCAACACCTATACGGCGGATATGCCCGCAGACGTTGTTGCAAAGCTCCAAGAATGTGCAAAGCTTGCTTGCGACGTGGGATACGATTACAAAATAGACACCAAGGACGTTTATGAAAACGGCGGTGTTGAATACGAAAATATTGCAAAGGGCAAGAGCTATACCGTTACGGGCGGTGTTTATTCCAATTCGGATTGGAGCGACACGGGCGACGACGGCAAGCCCAGAGGCAAGCTTACCGACGGCACGCTTGCCAAAAACGGCAACGAGGGCGCGATTGGTTGTTATCTCGGCAAGGCACAGCCCCATTCGGTTACTATTGACCTTGGCGAAAATTGCAACGTTAAACACATATTAACCGACCTATTCGGTAACGAAAGCTGGGGCATTCCCGAGCCATCGACGGTTAAAATTAAGATTTCGGTTTCTGACGACGGCAAAACCTACCGTGATTTAGGCGAAGCAGAGGTTTCGGAAGCTTCTGCCGCGGGCGAGGGTTGGACAAAGCGTTTATTCACCCTTACCCCGAGCGAGCAGGTTACCGCGAAATACGTTAAGCTTAGCTATTCCGAAGCAAGCTTCGTTTGGGCAAGCGATATTAAGGTTTACGGCGATATTGCAAGCGTTAGCGACGAAAGCGCAAGCGTTGGCGACGAAAGCGCAAGCGTTGGCGAAAGCCAAAACGACGAGCCGAGCCAAGACAACGGCAAAAAGAACAGTTGGATTTATTGGGTGCTTGGCGTAATTGCCGCGGCAGGAGCTGCAGTAGCGGCAATTCTTGTTACAAAAAAGAAAAAAATAAATTAAGATAAACAGAGGTTATTATGAAAACGAGAAGAATTTTATCGGTCATCTTAATGATGGCAATTCTTGTTGGTGTTGTTTCCGTAATGTTCCCGCTTAGCGTTAGCGCGGCATACGACAATAACTTCAACGTTACCATTAACGGTACAAACACCACTCCCCCTTCGGGCGCGCACAGCAAGGTGTATCTCTACACAAACACCGGCAGCTCTACAAAAACCATCAACTGTAACGACTCGAGCAACGGTTATAATTTCCGCGATTCCAAGGTGATGATTTTTAATTCCAGCGGCAGAATTATTGAATGCGGCGGAAACCTTACCTCCGCTACCAGCCCTATCACCGGCGCACCTCAGCTTTACCTTTACATCCCCGCGGGCGGTTTTATGATCGCTTTCGGCTCCGGCAACACCAACCTTATGAAGATGTACGACGTGGTTATGGAAGGCGCAATGCTTTATAACTCTACCATGTCTGTAATTTACGAAGCATACGCAAGCTACAGCGGAAGCACGCTTACCGTTAAGTATAACAATCCAAAGCCCGCTTCGAGCAAAGCTATTAAATTCCTTTTTGTAGGCAACAGTACCACCTACTTTAACGGTACTCCCATTAAGTTCAAGGCAATGGCACAAGCGGCAGGCGTTGAGGTTGACGTTACTTACTGTACCAGAGGCAGTGCATATTTGAGCTATTTTGTTGACCCTGCAAGAGATGGTTTGAACGGTCACGAAGACCACAACAAAGCACTTAAGGAAGCACTTGCGGCGAAGAAATACGATTACGTAGTATTGCAGGACGCCGCAAAGGCGGATTATTACGTTACAAAGCCCTCGGTAGAAAAGCTTTTACCGCTTATTGAGGCAAACGGCGCGAAGGCGGTTCTTTATATGAGATATTCCGCGGCTTACACCTTTACCGCTATTAGAGATAACGCTATTAAGCACCACAACAACTACGCTACCATTGCAAGCGAATTTAACCTCGTTTGCTCGCCCGTTGCAGACGCTTTCGTTCATTGCGCGGAAAAATATCCCAGCATTGGACTTTACGCTTCCGACGGCGGACACCACTCCAAAGAGGGCTCTTATCTTATCGCGGCAACCTGGTTGCAATCCTACCTCGGTATTAACCCCGTAGGAAACACCTATACCGCAGATATGTCGGCTACCACCGTTGCAAGACTTCAGGAATGTGCAAAGCTTGCTTGCGATATCGGTTATCCTTATCCCGGTATGGAAAACGATTACGTTGAAAACGGCGTTAGCTACAAAAACATTGCAAAGGGCAAGTCCTATACCTCCAGCGGCGAGGTTTATACAGGCGACCAGACCGACCTTGGCACCGACGGCAAGATTATTGGTAAGCTTACCGACGGCACCGTTGCAACAAGCGGCGACCAAGGCGCAGTTGGTTGTTGGAAGGGCAAGAGCGTTGACATTACGATAGACCTACAAGGCGTTTATAATATTAAGAACCTTAAAACCGACCTTTCGGGTAACACTTGGGGCATTCCCCACCCCGAAAAGATAACGGTTACGGCTTCGGCCTCGATGGACAACGTTAACTTTAAATCGGTTGGCAAATTTACGATTACAAGCCAAAAGACCCAAGACGCTTGGGCTATTGCAGAGCTTCAGCTTAAGCCCGCAGAGGAGCTTAACGCGCGTTACGTTAGATTTACCTTTACCAACACCGAGGATAAATCCACGTTTATTTGGGCAAGTGAATTAAGAGTTTACGGTAACGAAACCAACGTAACCACCTCCGACAGCAACGTAGCACTTAACAAGCCCTATACCGCAGGCGGTATTCATTATGCAGACGGCGTTGCACCCTACCCCGATGAAAACGGCAAAACTCTTACCGACGGTAAGGTTGCATATTCCGCTACCAACTATTCCGACGCAGCTTTCGTTGGCTTTAACAGACAAGCGGACGAATACAAGGCAAACGGCTACGCTTATATTATAGTTGAGCTTGGCGATAAATACGATATGAACAGATTTGTCGGCTACGTTTCCTCTACCGCAAACGGAAACAAGGCGGCAGGCATTTTGCCCCCTGAATCTATGACGGTTTGCGGCTCTAACGACGGCAGACTTTGGACCGACATCGGCACGGTTAAGATTACGGACGATTCCACGAAGAACTGTATTTCCGCAACCCTTACGGTTAACACCCCCGCTACTTATAAGTACGTTCAATTCCGCTTTAAAGCACCCGAGGGTTACAACTGGTTGATGATCGCAGAGGTTGAGGCACACGGTACTAAATCGACTGCCGCAGATCCCGATCCCACTCCTGATCCCGATCCTACTCCCGATCCCGATCCTACTCCCGATCCTACTAAGTCGGATCGTAGCCATGTCGTTCTGTGA
>JAZRTL010000137.1:0-2618 GCA_045652025.1 Eubacteriales bacterium | reverse complement strand
CCAAAGCAGACGAAAGAAGCATTCGTTACGACGACCCTCAAATTAACATCGAATGGCCAGAAGGAATGGTTCCCGTCATGTCCGAAAAGGATTTAGCCGCACCTACGCTTGCGGAATGTGATTGTAACTTTGTTATTTAAGGAGAATTAATATGAAGCTTGGTATTATGCAGCCGTATTTCTTCCCTTACCTTGGCTATTGGCAGTTAATGAACGCGGTTGACCATTACGTAGTTTATGATGACGTGAATTTTATCAAGGGCGGTCGTATTAACAGAAACGCTATATTAAGCAACGGCAACGCTCTTAATATTAACCTTATTTTGTCGGGCGCAAGCCCCAACAAGCTTATTAACGAGGTTGAGGTTAACCCCGATCCCGTTTCTAAAAACAAGCTCTTAAAAACAATCGAAATGAGCTATAGCAAGGCACCTTATTTCAACGACGTTATGCCCATGATAAGAGATATTGTTCTCTTTGAGGAAAGCAACCTTGCTAAATACTTGTTCAATTCCTTTAAGGTCATTTGCCAATATCTTAACATAAAAACAAACCTTGTTATGTCTTCTGATCTCGATAAGGATTGTTCGCTTAAGGGCTACAAAAAGGTTATTGAAATTTGTAAGCTATTCGGCGCAGACGAATATTACAACTCTGTAAACGGAATTCCGCTTTACGAGCCGCACCGCGCAGAGTTTGAAGCAGAAGGAATTAACCTTTGCTTCCCCAAGATGAGAGACGTTTCTTATCAACAATATAAGAACGAATTTGTACCTTATTTGTCGATAATTGACGTAATGATGTTCAATTCACAAGAAGAATGTATTAAACTATTATCAGAATTTGATTTAGTTAAGGAGTAATAAATTATGATTAACGTATTCCAACCCTCCGTTGGCAAGGAAGAACTTGCAAGAATCGAAAAGGTATTCGAATCCAACTGGCTCGGCAAGGGCAAATTGGTTGATGAATTCGAAACCAATTATGCTGCTCATTTGGGCGTTGACAGAGCAAACGTTTTGTCCACCAACTGTTGCAGCGAGGGCTTATTTAGCTCTATGCATTTGTTTAACATCCAACCCGGCGACGAGGTTATTATGCCCACAATTAGCTTTGTTGGTGCAGGTAACGCCGTTTGCGCTTGCGGTGCTAAGCTTGTTTTGTGCGACGTTGACCCAAGAACTCTTAACGTTCGTGCAGAAGATATCGAAAAGAAAATCACCCCCAAGACCAAGGCGATTCTTTTAATCCACTTTGGCGGCATTCCTTGCGAAATGGATGAAATTATGGCACTTGCAAAGAAACATAACCTTGCGGTTATCGAGGATAGCGCATGCTCGATTTATTCTCGCTATAAGGGCAAGGCGTGCGGTACCATTGGCGATATGGGTATGTGGTCCTTCGACGCAATGAAGATTTTGGTTTGCGGCGACGGCGCTATGTTATATTTTAACACTCCTGAATTGCGCAATAAGGCAGAAAAATGGTTGTATTTCGGCTTGGAATCCAAGAGCGGTTATTCCAACAGCGTTGATAAAAAATGGTGGGAATACGAGCTTTCTTGCTTCGGCCACCGCGCTATTATGAACGACGTTACTGCCGCTATGGCGCTCGAACAGCTTAAGAAGCTTCCTTCCTTTATCGAACGCAGAGCGGAAATCAGCAAGATTTACGATGAGCGTCTTAAGGACTTGAAGTGGTTAGATATTCCTCCCGCACTTCCCGAATATTGCGAGCATACCCACTACTTCTATCACATTCAGGTTAAAGAGGGTTCTCGCGACGATTTGGCGAAGTTCTTGCGCGATCGCGGCGTTTATACCACCTTCCGTTACTTCCCTCTACACAGAGTATCTGCATACGGCATCAACGAAGAGTTCCCCAACGCAGATTATGCTGCTGACCATACTCTTTGCCTCCCCGTTCACCAATCCCTTACCAACGAAGAAGTAAATCTCGTTTGCGATATTATTTGTGAATACGGAGCAAGCGTAAATCTCTAAGGAGGTCCAAATGAAAGGTATTATTCTTGCCGGTGGTTCCGGCACAAGACTTTATCCTATTACAAAGGGTGTTTCAAAGCAAGCGTTGCCCATATATGATAAGCCGATGATTTATTATCCGCTGTCTATCCTTATGCTTTCCAACATTCGCGACGTTTTGATCATTTCTACGCCAAGAGATATTCCTGTATTTAAAGAAATTCTCGGCGATGGTTCTCAGTTGGGTATGAGGTTTGAATATGCCGTTCAAGAAGCTCCTAACGGTCTTGCCGAAGCGTTTATTATCGGCGAGAAGTTTATCGGCAACGACAACGTTGCGCTAATTTTGGGCGATAACGTTTTTTATGGTTCATCCTTCTCTTCTATACTCGCGCGCGCTGCTGCGCTCGAGGAAGGCGCTGTTATCTTCGGTTATCCCGTTAGCAACCCTTCCGACTTCGGTATAGTTGAATTTGACCCTTCGGGTAAGGTTATTTCTATCGAGGAAAAACCGGCTCACCCGAAATCAAATTACGCCGTTCCCGGACTTTATTTCTACGATAATCAGGTTGTTCAAATTGCAAAGAGCACTAAGCCCTCTGCAAGAGGTGAGCTTGAAATTACTTCTGTGAACAAC
>JAZRTL010000136.1:0-1570 GCA_045652025.1 Eubacteriales bacterium | reverse complement strand
CGATGCTTATTCCTATGTTCTTGCTAAAGGAAAAGGGCGGTAAGATAGAAAAGCAAGTATCTCAAGATAAAACTACCTTTAAAGAATCCTTAATGTTCACCCTTAAGGATAAGCCCTATATTTATTGGCTTTGCGCTTTGTTCGTTATGAATATCGGCTTACAGCTTTTCTTAAGCGGTATTAACGAATATTTCTCTACAACCGGCTTGAATATGACCTTTATAATGGCTTCCTGCTTTGTGCCCGTTCCTTTTACTATAATTTTGTATAACAAGATTATGAAAAAGCGTGGCTTGGGCTTTGCATACCGTTATATCCTTCTTGTATATTCAATAGGTATGTCGCTTATGGCACTCTGTAGGTTCATCCCCGACGCGTTAGCATATCCATTTGCCATTTCTTGCAGTATTATTGTTTCGTTTGCTATTGGAGCGTTTTTCTCTGTTACATACACCGTACCTTCTCAAATGGCATCTTCGCGAAAGAGTGAAAAGGACACCGCGTCTTCAATGTATTTTGCTGTACAAGGGTTGTTCGAGGGCGCATCTGCCGGTATTGCTTCCGGTTTGATTCTTGTGTTCTTAAAACAAAATGGTTATGTTTCTATTTTGACGTTACTCGTTGCAGCTTTCTGTATGACAGCATTTTGTATGTCCTATTTCCTTCCCAAATCCATTTCTTTAATTGGTAAGCAAAAGGAAGACTAATTATGATTTACGACATATTCAGGTGGATTGGTATTGTTACCGGTTATCCGTTTAACTGGATATATTTCAAAACAAAAAAATACTATGAAAACGAGAATGCGCCAAAGCGTGTTCGCGGTGGAGCGTTGATAATTTCCAATCACTTCAATCCGCTTGATTTTGTATTAAACGTTTTCCTTTTCTTCCCGCGTAAACTTTATGTTGTAGCTTCTGAACACGCTTTCAAAAACCCTTTAATAAGCTTTGGTATGAGATTTTGGGGCGGAATTCAGGCGGACCGCGTTAACGTTAATATGTCCTTTGTTTCAAAGAGTATAAGGGAAATTAAAAAGGGTAATTTGGTTCAAATTTTCCCCGAGGGACATAACACAGACGACGGAACAATAAAGCCCTTCTATCCAAGCTATTTGTTAATAGCTTATAGAGCAAATGCTCCGATAATTCCCGTTATAACCGATGGTAACTACGGCTTGTTTAAAAGAGTGCATATGATAATCGGTGAACCTATCGACCTTTCGAAGCATATAACGAGCGCTAGGGCAACAAAAGACGATTTTCCACGCTTGAACGAGATGGTATATTCTAAAGTTTTGGAGCTTCGTAAAGAATTGGATAAGCGTATCGAGCAAGACAGAAAGAGGTAATTAAATGACACAACAAACGATCGTTGCAATTATTGTTGGCTTTTTGGTAGTGTCCTCTGTTTTGTTCTATCTGTTTTCTATAGTCTATGCATCCTATTGCATCTATACCGCAACCTTAAAGCGTAAATCAAAGGAGCAATGGGGGCGTTCACTTTCTATCCGTACCGTTTTAACCGTTAAAATGGACGAAGAGGGGATGGAATGGCAAGCGAAGTACAA
>JAZRTL010000135.1:0-4745 GCA_045652025.1 Eubacteriales bacterium | reverse complement strand
ATAATGCCCTCGTATTTTATGATCCCCTCGGTTTTAAGGCTCTTTAATTGCATTTTGAGGTAAACGATAACCAAACTATCGCCTTGCGGTAACTTGCGCAAAGCCTTTATATATTTTTCATCGAAAAAATCATCTTTCAATTTAAGCCAATAATAACGCTTTGTATTTTCTTTATTTTCCGCCATTTCCATAACTCCCTTTGTTGTTGGTATGAAAAAAGCCTCGCGGGGTTTGTGTGTCGGCACTCCCCCCGTAAGGCTCTTTCTCGGTGATATTCGTTTTATGCATCCGTGATACTCCGACAAATACCACCGATACGATAATAATATACCCGCTTTTTGAAAAAATCAACTATTTGACACAAGATTTTTATTTTGTTGCGTTTCGTGGCGGGCAAGGTATACTTTTTCCAAAGCTGCCACTTGTGCATCCGTGGGCACAAATATGCCGTTTTCAAGGCGTGAAAGCATCGGCGCGTCTATATGTATATACTCACGCAATAACGCAACGGCTTGCGTTTGTGATAAGCCCGCCGCCCGCCTTGCTTGCCTCCAATACTCACCTTTTGTATTGCTATCGGTGAACGCTTGCACGATTTCACGCTCGGAGCCCATTACAATGCGTAATTGCCCGTCAAGCCCTGCTTTCTTTTCCATAAGGCGTGCTCGCTTTAATTGCCTAAATATCGTGGAGTATTGGGCTTTTATATGCTTTTCCGCCTCCTCTTTGCTTGCGAGTTTAACGCCGTTGCCGCCGTTTGATATAATTATCTTTTGTATATGATCGCTTTCATTTAAAGCTCGTATATCATCCGTTAAAAGATGCCTTGCGGGGCAATTGAGAAAAGCATTTGAGCGCAATATCTCTTTTTCGCAAGGATAATACGCCGCGAGGTCTTGAACGATACGCCTACGATAAAGCCATACATCGCAATTTGCTTTAAGATAATTATATAAAACCCATTGCCTCTTGTTTAATCCGCCTTTCATTATTTCGCCCTCCTTTTAATCATAAGATTATAAGCTTTTGCGCAAGAGCTCTCTTGCTCGATATCCTCACGCTTTCCAAAGCAGCAACCGCCGCCGTGGTGGATATTGATACCTTGGTAAAAGCAATGCTTGCAATAATCCATTTTGCCGCTTAAATCGGTGCCCGCCTTTTCGCTTGCAAGCCACTTTCTCTTATCTAAACTTTTTTGCCTATCGCTATTTTTCATAAATCACTCCTTATACTCGTTTATTTTATAACCTTTGTAATCCTCCTCATTGAGGATAATTTCGCCGTCTTGGTACATACCCGCAACCTTTATAATTGCATCGTTAAGGCTTGGAGCCTTTACCTCAACCACCCTTTGCAATGTTTCCGTGATTTCAATTTTAAATCGCATCTTTACCTCTTTTGAGCCTCGTTTAAGCTCTCTTTTAATCTTTCAATTGTGATTTCGGAGCAAAACAACTCCCTTTGTTGTAACTCAATAATTTTGGATAAATCCGTTATTATTCTTAAATAATCTTTATTTAACATATAATACCGCCTCCTAAAATTAAAGTGTACCGCCTTTGATAATCGCCCACATTTGGGCATCCGTTAAGCCAAACTCCCTTTGCAGGCGTTGCCAAAACTCCATTTTGCCCGCGAGCTTGCCATTTTCGATTTGGCAATATGTTGTTTTGCTTACGCCGCAACGCTTTGCCATTGTTTGTTGATCCAAACTGTGCTCGGCTCTTAGCATCTTTAATCCTTTGCGTTTTGCCATATATCCACCTCCTTTGTGCCGTTTTGTCGCGTTTTGTACGAACACATATTCGCACAAATTATATTAATATAATAATACCGCGATTTTAAAAAGTCAATATATTTTACAAGGTTTTGTGAATTTTATATTAAAAAAGTGTCATTTTGTTTGCACGCGCTTTTTTGCTGTGATATTATCGTAAAAAAAGGAGGTTTTTGCATTGCGCGAAATAGGATTAAAATTAAAAGCTTTGCGAAAGGCAAAAATGCTCTCGCAACAAGAGGTTGCCGATAAATTCGGGCTTTCCCGTACAACGATCTCAAATTATGAAATCGGACGGCGCAAGCCTACAATTTACGAGCTGCAAGGCTTTGCCGATTTTTACGGCGTGGAGCTTAACCACTTTGGAGGCACTACAACCAAGGATGAGCTCAACGAGCTTGTTGCAAGGGCAAAAAAAGTATTTGCCGATAACGAAATACCAAAAGAGAAAAAAGAGGCGGTTTACCGCGAGCTTATGAGGCTTTATTTGGAGTTAGGAGGTAAATAAAATGTTAAGTGTTGAGGAAACGGCAAAATTGTTGAATACATCCCCGCAAACGGTTAGAATTGGGCTACAACGGGGCTTATTTCCTTTTGGCGTTGCGGTAAAAACAAGCTCAAAACATACCTATATAATTTACAAAAAAAAGTTACAAGAATATGTTGAATTATAGGAGGGATTTGCTTGCGTTTACCAAATCAATATGGAGGCATTATTAAACTTGCAGGAAATAGGCGTAAGCCGTGGGCGGTACGCTTTACCACGGGCTATGCCTCAAACGGCGTACAAAAATTTCAATATTTGGGCTATTACGAAAAGCGCACCGAGGCACTTGCCGCGCTTGTGGAGTATCATAAAAGCCCATACGATATTGGAGCTCGCAAAACAACTTTTGCCGAGGTTTACGAGGCGTGGGCGGATCGTAAATTTGAAAGCTTGGGTAAATCATCCGTGCGCAATTATCGGAGTATTTACCGCAAGTGCGAGGCTCTTTATGAAATGGAGTTTTCAAAGATTAAAACGAGCCATTTGCAAGCCGTTATTGACGGCAATAAAACGCTTGGAGGGGTAAACCTTTTAAAGGTGCTTTTCGGGCAATTATACGCCTTTGCAATCAAGCACGATTTGTGCGAAAAGGATTACTCCCAATATGTTGAGGTGCCGATTAAAGAAAAGAAAAAAGAAAAGGTGCCATTTACAAGCAAAGAGGTTAAAAAGCTTTGGAAAAACAAGCACCTCCAATATGTTGATATCGTGCTTATCCTGCTTTACACGGGTATGCGGATATCCGAGCTTTTGGAAATGAAGATTGAAAAAATCAACCTTGCGGATCGTTATATGGTGGGCGGATTAAAAACCGCCGCGGGTAAAAATCGGGTAATACCTTTGCATCGTGATATTGTGCCCCTTATCGAGGCGCAAATACAAGAGGGCAAAACTTACCTCTTTGAAAGCTCGCGCGGCAATATGATTGCTTACAATTATTTCGCGGCGTATAAATTCGCACCGCTTATGAAAAGCTTTAAAATGAGCCATACGCTCCACGAAACGCGCCACACATTTATTTCCCAAGCCGATAGGTTAGGGCTCAATAACGGCGCAATAAAGCGCATTGTGGGGCACGCAAACGGGGATATTACCTCCCACTATACCCACAAGGAAAAAAGCGAGCTCATTGCCGTTATTGACGGCTTTTATTATTAAAGCTTTTGTATATTGCGTGTATATTGCGTGCAAAAACGGGTGCCATTTCGCGCCACTTTGTCGCAAAAATGCATTTTGCAAGGCTTTGCAAAGCCCTTTAATATAAAGGTTTTATTGCTTTTGTTAAAATCATAGTGTATAATGCATTTAGTATTTGAAAGCCGTTAAACCAAGGCTTTGCGCGGGGGCGTGTATATTGCAGGTATCTTGCGAGCTTTACCGCATCCGCCCGCATAAGCTCCGTTGAAAGAAAAAAGAGGGATTTATCCCTCTTTATTTTTTTATGTATTTTAAAATTTTTTCCTTTAAAATTGCCGTGCAAGGTACCGTTTTTTGTAACGGGCAATTATTGCAATCGTGGCGCAATTTAAGGCAGCAATCCAAAGCTTTTAAAATATCCTTTTCGCTCATTGCTACCTCCTTTGCATATCCTCGCGGATCAATCTTTTGATATAGGTTGCTTTTGCCTCACCCGCTGCAAGGCGGGCGGCAAGTTGCTCTTTAATATCGGCATCGGTGGGGTAAAGCTCCACGCGCAATTGCTCGATTTTTTGCTTATAACGCTTTTTTGCCTCGTTCATTTTATCGCCTCCTAAATCCCGCTTATAATAAGCTCGATAATATCTTTTTTTGCTTGCTCGTAAGCCTGCTCGATTTCCTTTTCTTGCTCGTTGATTAAGCCGCGGATATCTTTTAATAGCTGCCGATGCTTGCCGCGATAAGGGCATTTCGTGCAATCGCTCTCTTGCCAATCAATGCATAAATCCAATGCTTTTAAAATCTTATCTTTCATATCAACCTCCTTAAATAATCTTATATTCGAGCAACAAGCCGATGCTTGCCGCCAATAGTGCCATTACAACGCCGAGCAACGAGCTCAAAATCCTTTTCTTGCCCATACCTGCCTCCTATGCCATAAAGAGCAAATAATAAGCTCTTTCCTCACGGGTAAGGGGTAAGCCCAAAACCAACTTTGCAATAATCGTTTTTTCCATATTTAACTCCTTTGCCGCGGTAACCGCCGCGGCTCGGTATTATCTTAATTTACGCTCCAACCAAGGTGCAATTTTAACCACGCGCTTGCCGTATGTTTCGGGCTCATTTGTGCACGGGTTAAGGGTTGCAACAAACTCCTCAATTTCGCAAGCCGATTTTGGCACCCATACGAGCTTTGTTTCAAAGTTTCGCTTGGCGATATCTATTAAAACGGCTTTCTCGGTTTCTTTCTCTACCAAATAACCCATATCGCCCTCCCTTTATTCC
>JAZRTL010000134.1:0-1614 GCA_045652025.1 Eubacteriales bacterium | reverse complement strand
TCTTATCAAGCGCTGTAACGACTTTGGTGCGGGCGGTGTCTCGGTTGCTATCGGCGAGCTTGCCGATGGCTTGGTAATCGATCTTAACGCCGTTCCCAAGAAGTATGACGGATTGGACGGTACCGAGCTTGCTATTTCCGAATCGCAAGAGCGTATGGCGGTTGTTGTCGAGGCAAAGGACGTTGCCCGTTTCCTCGAGCTTGCTCATACCGAAAACCTTTCTGCCGTTCAGGTTGCTACCGTTACCGATAAAAACCGCTTGGTAATGCATTGGAACGGTAATACTATCGTTGATATTAGCCGCGATTTCCTTAACTCCAACGGTGCCGATAAGCATATCGACGTTGAGGTTGCAAAGGGCGAATACGATATAACCTTTAATTGCGACGGTAGCTTTACAGAACTTTATAATAAGGTTGCTACCGACCTAAATACCTGCTCAAAGCGCGGCCTTTCCGAAAGGTTCGACTCTACCATCGGTGCGGGTACGGTTCTTATGCCCTACGGCGGTAAATATCAACATACACCCATTCAAGCAATGGTACAAAAAATCTCGGTAGAAAAGAAGCATACCGACGATTGCTCCTTTATGTCTTGGGGCTATAACCCCTTTATAACCGAAAAGAGCCCCTACCACGGCGCATATCTCGCGGTTATCGAATCGGTTGCGAAGCTTATCGCTACCGGTGCGAAGTTCGAGGATGTTTACCTTACCTTCCAAGAATACTTCGAACGTCTTGGTAAGGATCCTAAGCGCTGGGGTAAGCCCATGGCGGCGCTTTTGGGTGCATACCGCGCACAAATGGAGCTTGGTATCGGTTCTATCGGCGGTAAGGACTCTATGTCCGGTACCTTCGAAAATATCAACGTTCCTCCCACACTCGTTTCCTTTGCTGTAACAACGGGTAAGACGAGCGACGTTGTTTCTCCCGAATTCAAGCAAGCGGGTAATAAGGTTGTTCTTCTAAAGTGCGCTTTGGGCGATGATAACCTTCCCGTTTATACAAGCTTTATCGAAAATTGCAATACCGTAACCGATTTGCTTCGCTCCGAAAACGCTGTTTCCTGCTATACTCTCGGTATGGGCGGTGTAGCGGAAGCGGTTATGAAGATGTGCTACGGTAATATGCTCGGCTTCCGTTATAACGACAACGTTTCCTTGGCGGATATCTTTGGTGTTAACTACGGCGCGTTCGTTCTCGAGGTTAAGCCCGAGGTTGAAGTTGGCGAGGCTTTGGGTTACGTTACCGAGGAAAAGACAATTTGCTATGGTAACGAATGCATCTGCTTGGATAAGCTTCTTTCCGCATACGAAAATAAGCTGGAAAGCGTTTATTCCTGCAATATTGCAGATAGCGCGGCTAACGTTCCTACCTTCAATTACGAAGCAAAGGAAAGAGTTGCTCCCGCTATTAAGTGCGCTAAGCCCAAGGTTCTTATCCCTGCGTTCCCGGGTACCAACTGTGAATTCGATTCCGCAAAGGCGGTGCGCGATGCAGGCGCAGAGCCCGAAATTATAGTTATTAAAAACCGTTCCGCTTCGGATATTTCCGCGAGCGTAGAACAGTTTGCGAACGAGCTAAAGACCGCTCAAATGATCTTCATCCCCGGCGG
>JAZRTL010000133.1:0-3128 GCA_045652025.1 Eubacteriales bacterium | reverse complement strand
CCTTAAGCTGTGTATAATCCTTGGTTACCCTTATTAGTTTTATATTTTTCATATATTAGCCCCTTATTATTTTATTCAATTATTTCATATTTTATTATTGACAGTAATAATTTTTATGAATATAATATTCATATACTGAATATTTAGGGGGGTGTTATATGAAAAATTTAATTTCTTTGTTGCTTTGTGTTGTTGTAACAAGTCAAAAGGTGTCGTATTAATGCGGTTATACAGAGCGTTTACGCGACCCTTTTCCAACCATACTTGACAGAGCAGTAATTACAGTTATAGTCATAATAGCTAAATTAAAGAGGTAATACCTATATTAAGGAGGTTTTCTAATGAAAAAGTTAATTTCTGCATTCCTTTGCTTTGTTTTTTTACTTGCTTTAATGCCTTTTTCGGCATTCATAGCCCTTGCAGAACCCGAACCTTTTGTAAGGGATTCGACGGGAGTTTTGTATACTCTTTCGGAGGACGGAACCTACTATGTAGTTTCGTCTATGGATAGTTATTCAATCTCGGTTGTAATTCCCAAGGAAATAGACGGTGTACCCGTTACAACAATCAAAAAAGATGCTTTTGCATATATTGATACTCTTGAAACCGTTACCATTCCCGATTCGGTTACTTCAATCGAAGAAAGCGCTTTTAACTACTGCAAGGCACTCAAAACCGTTAACATTCCCAATTCGGTTAAATCTATTGGCATATACGCCTTTAGACAATGCGATATAACGAGCATAGAAATACCCGCCTCGGTTACTTCGATAGGATACGGCGCGTTTAGTTCCTGCAAAAATATGGAATCCATAACGGTAGATAGTGAAAACGAAGTTTATCATTACGACGGCAACTGCATTATTGAAACCGCAACGAAAACCCTTATAACAGGGTGCAAAAACAGCGTTATTCCCTCTGACGGAAGCGTTACCGTTATTGGCAAATATGCATTTGCACACTGCACGACCCTTACAAGCATAACCATCCCCGATTCGGTTGTGGAGATTGGTTACGGGGCTTTTATGTTTTGCGAGGGTCTTACAAGCATAACCATTCCTAATTCGGTTAAAGTCATTGGTATATCTGCACTTTCGGGGTGCGGAGGTCTTACAAGCGTTACCGTTCCCGATTCGGTTGAAACGATGGGCGATTTTGTGTTTTCCTCTTGTTCTAAGCTTACAAGCGTTTCTCTTTCCAATTCGCTTAAAGCTACCAGCGCGTATATGTTCACCGAATGTCCAAATCTTAAAAGCGTTAAATTGCCCGATTCGCTTGAGACTATCTGCGCCAGCACCTTTTCCGGCTGTAACAGTCTTGAAAGTATAACCATTCCCAATTCGGTTAAAACTATTGAAGACTCTGCATTCGTGAGTTGTGGTTCTATTAAAACCGTCGAGATTCCCGATTCGGTTGAAACGCTTGGAATACACGCGTTTCAGGGTTGCACCTCACTTGAAAGCGTTAAGCTTTCCAACTCGCTTAAAGCCATCGGCGAAGGAATGTTTCGCTATTGCGATGGTTTAAAGGACGTGACTATTCCCGATTCGGTTGAAGCCATTGGCGTGGCGGCATTTTACGGCTGTGCGAAGCTTACAAGCGTAACCATTCCCGATTCGGTTGAAACCATTGATGAATCGGCATTTAGCAGATGCGGAGATCTTTCAAGCATTAACATTCCCAATTCGGTTAAAACCATAGGTAAAAGAGCTTTTGACTCCTGCAACACTCTTGCAAGCATTAACATTCCGCGCTCGGTCGAAACTATCGGAGGCGCTGTATTCACAAATTGCAGCAGTCTTGATGATATTTATTGCGAGGCGGAATCGATGCCTCAAGGGTGGCAAGCAATTTGGCTTGGCAACTGCGACGCCACGGTGCATTGGGGCGTTGGAGGCGATAACATCACCACTCCCGAGGATAATCCCGATGATAAGCCCGAGGATAAGCCCGATGACAAACCCGATGACAAACCCGAAGATAAGCCCGAGGCGACGAAGGGCGACGTTAACGACAGCGGCGATATTGACAGTATGGACTACGTGCTTATAAAGCGCGTGTATTTCGGCACCTTTACATTTAATGAAGAGCAGTTAAAGAACGGCGATGTTAACGATAGCAACGACATTGACAGCATGGACTATGTTATCATAAAGCGCGCATATTTCGGCACGTACACAATTAAATAAACACAAAAGGGAGCGGGCGAGCCGTTCCCTTTTATTATGGTCAAAAAATTTTTATACCTATTGCAATATTTTAAAATATGTTATATAATAATGTGATTTTATATGTAATTATATATCGGAGGTCAATTTATGAAGAACACCGAAAAGACAATGGATAAATTAGTTGCTCTTTGCAAGGGCCGCGGTTTTATTTTTGCGGGTAGCGAAATTTACGGCGGGCTTGCGAACACTTGGGATTACGGTCCCTTGGGCGTTGAGCTTAAAAACAACATCAAGCGCGCTTGGTGGAAGAAGTTCGTTCAGGAAAACACCTACAACGTAGGACTTGATTCCGCTATTCTTATGAACCCTCAAACCTGGGTTGCTTCGGGCCACCTTGGCGGATTTTCGGATCCCCTTATGGACTGCCGCGAATGTAAGGAGCGTTTCCGCGCGGACAAGCTTATTGAGGACTGGTGTGCAGAAAACGGCTTTACTCTTGAAAAGCCGATTGACGCGTTCTCCCAAGCGGAAATGAAGGAATTTGTTGAAGAAAAGAACATTAAGTGCCCCACCTGCGGCAAGCACAACTTTACCGACATTCGTCAATTTAACCTTATGTTTAAGACCTTCCAAGGCGTTACCGAGGACGCAAAAAACACCGTTTATTTGCGCCCCGAAACAGCACAAGGTATTTTTGTAAACTTTAACAACGTTCAGCGTACAACAAGAAAGAAGCTCCCCTTTGGTATCGGTCAGATAGGCAAGAGCTTTAGAAACGAAATTACCCCCGGTAACTTTATTTTCCGCGTACGCGAGTTCGAGCAGATGGAGCTTGAATTCTTCTGTGAACCCGGCACCGACCTTGAATGGTTTGAATATTGGCGCGGCTTCTGTCGTGATTGGTTGCTTTCCTTGGGCATGAAGGAAGAAAATCTCAGATTGCGCGACCACGATCCC
>JAZRTL010000132.1:0-2184 GCA_045652025.1 Eubacteriales bacterium | reverse complement strand
CCCCGGTGGCGCAATAAGCTACGTAGAGGTTCCCAATATGCAGGATAATATTCCCGCTGTATTGCAGGTAATGAAATTTATTTACGATAATATTATCTATGCAGAGCTTAATACTAAATCCGACTATTGCCAATGCTGCGGCTTCGATGGCGAAATCGAAATCAGCGAAAAGGAAGGTAAGCTCGTTTGGCGTTGCCCCAACTGCGGTAACGAGGATCAGGATAAAATGAACGTTGCTCGCCGTACCTGCGGTTATATCGGAACTCAATATTGGAACCAAGGCAGAACCCAAGAGATTAAAGAAAGGGTATTGCACCTTTAATGTATTACGGTCAAATAAAAAACTGTGATATTGCCAACGGCGAGGGTGTAAGAGTAACGCTTTTCGTTTCGGGCTGTACAAATCGTTGTGAGGGCTGCTTCCAACCGGAAACATGGGATTTCACCTACGGTAAGCCCTTTACGGCAGAAACCGAACAGGAAATAATTTCAATGCTCGCGCCCGATTATATCAACGGCTTAACCCTTCTCGGTGGCGAACCGTTCGAGCCCGCTAACCAACGTGCACTCGTCGGCTTTGTTAAAAGGGTAAAGGAAATATACCCAAATAAAAACATTTGGGCGTTTAGCGGCTTTACTTTAGAACAGCTTCTTTCCCAATCCCCCCACCCGCGTATCGAGGTAACCGATGAGCTTTTGTCCTATATCGACGTTTTGGTCGATGGTAAGTTTATGCTCGAAAAAAAGAATATAAGGTTGCGCTTTAGAGGTAGCGAAAATCAAAGAATTATCGACCTGCCCAAAAGCTTAAAATCCAAAAACGTCGTTTTTTGGCAATAATTAAAAACATTCAGAGTTTCGGTCCTAAAAAAGACCGAAACTTTGTTTTTTATCACACTAAATGTTGGGGAAATCATTGACAATTTCGTGCATTTGTTTATAATATAATTAAAGAAATATGTTTAAAAGGTATAAAATGTCCAAAAGTAATAAACCAATCGAACCACTCTCTAAAAAAAGGGTTGGGGAAATCGCCATTGTAGTTTTAATTTTCTTTGTAATGGCGTTTATGCTCGTTACCTTTTATGAGCGTGAGTTTTCTTATAAGCAATTAAATACCGAAAATATTAGCTACGTTCGCGGTGTGGTTAGGGAGCTCGTTGTTGATGAGCTTAACGAGCAACCGCAATTTACAGCCGGCTACCAAAAAATAAAGGTCGAACTGCTTGGCGGTAAGGCGAAGGGCGAAATTGTGGAGATAGAAAACTATATCACCGCAATACATAACGTTCCCGTAAAAGAGGGAAGTAGGGTAATTATCCGAACGGATATGCCCGAGGGTATAACCCCTTATTTTTCGCTCTATAATTACGATCGTACCTTCGGCTCGCTTGGTATGATACTGTTCTTCTTTGCTATCGTCGTTTTGGTCGGCGGTAAGCGCGGGTTTATGAGCTGCGTCGGCTTAATGTTCACCTTGTGTACCGTCGTCTGCTTTATGCTGCCGAATATCTTCGAGGGCGGTAACGTTTCGGTCATCTCGGTTGTAACGATTGTGCTTAGCACCGCCGTTAGCTGCTTCTGTGTCGGCGGGTTAACTAAAAAGACTTATCTAAATATCCTAAGCACCGTTTTGGGAACAATAACCGCCGGCTTGGTATATGCCTTGTTCGTCGTGTTCCTAAAGGTTTCGGGTACAAATATTGCCGAGGTAGAGGAGCTTTCTCTAATATCCAACTATACGGGTCTTAACCTAAACGGTATCTTGTTTGCGGGGATATTAATCAGCTCGCTCGGCGCGGTAATGGACGTTGCCGTTTCGATGGGCGCTTCTCTTAACGAAATTAAAGAGATTAACCCAAAAATCTCTCCAAAAAACCTTTTTCGCTCGGGTATGAATATCGGTAAGGATATGATCGGTACAATGACAAATACTCTTATCCTTGCTTTTGCCGGCGGAACGCTCTCAACTCTAATAATTTTCCTTTCTCTCGGGCTGGAGTTCCACCAATTTGTGTCCTCAAACTTCTTCGCGCTCGAGCTTGCTTCGGGTATCTCGGGCAGTACGGCTGTCGTGCTAACCGTGCCTATAAGCGCGGCTATCTGCTCGTTTACTAAAATCAATAATAAAAATAATAAAAAGATAAAACAGGGGGATAAGTTATGAACCTAAAACGCATCTCG
>JAZRTL010000131.1:0-2439 GCA_045652025.1 Eubacteriales bacterium | reverse complement strand
TATCAACGTCAAGGCGAGAAAGAACCGCCATCGATTTTTTAACGGTATTGGGGATATCGTGTAGCTTTAGGTCGAGGAAGATTTTATGCCCTCTCGCCTTTAGCTCGCGAACGATGGAAGGACCCTCGGCATAAAAAAGCTCCATACCGATTTTTACAAAAGGCTTTTTACCTGTGAATTTATCGAGAAACGCAAAGGTTTGCTCTGCGCTCGAAAAATCACAAGCGATAATTACGTCTTTTCCCATTAGTTTACTCCTCCTATAATTTCCTTAAGGTCGTTAATTCTATACTTCTCCATTACCTTGGGAAGCTCTTCGATTATTGTTTTACAAGCGAACGGATCGACAAGGTTTGCGGCGCCTACTTCGACAGCGGTAGCGCCCGCAAGCATCATTTCGATAACGTCCTCGGCAGAGCTAACGCCACCCATACCGATAACGGGGATTTTAACGGCGTTCGCAACCTGATATACCATTCTTACTGCCACAGGGAAGATCGCTTTGCCCGAAAAGCCGCCCATTTTATTGGCAATAACGGGCTTACGGGTGCGAAGGTCAATTCTCATGCCGAGCATTGTATTAATTAAGCTGATACCGTCTGCGCCCGCATCCTCGCACGCTTTTGCGATAGATACGATATCGGTAACGTTAGGCGAAAGCTTTACGATAACCGGCTTTGTTGTAAACGCCTTTACCGCGCGGGTAACCTCGGCAGCAGATTCGGGATTGGTACCGAAGCTCATACCGCCGCCATGAACGTTGGGACAGCTTACGTTTACCTCTAACCATCCGACCTGCTCGCATTTATCGAGCTTTTCGCAGGTATAGACGTAGTCCTCGACAGAAAAGCCGGAAACGTTAGCCATTACCTTTTTATTAAAGCATTTTTTAAGCTTTGGAAGTTCTTCGGAAATAACCTTCTCTACACCGGGGTTTTGAAGCCCAACGGCGTTTATCATACCAGAAGAGCATTCTGCAATACGGGGGGTAGGATTACCGAATCTTGCATCCTTTGTGGTGCCTTTAAAGGAGAAGGTGCCGAGCATATTTATATCGTAAAGCTCGGCAAATTCATAGCCGTAGCCAAAGGTACCGCTTGCGGGGATAACGGGGTTATCGAGAGTTATTCCGCAAAGGTCAACGCTCATTTTTCCCATAGTATTTCCTCCTTAACAAGAACGGGTCCTTCTTTACAGATACGCTTATATCCGGTAATAGTTTTACAAGAACAGCCCATACAAGCGCCAAAGCCACAACCCATTCTTTCCTCGAAGCTATATTGACCCGAGGTTTTGGAAGCGGCATAAACCGATTTAAGCATAGGTTCGGGGCCGCAGGAATAGGTATAGCTATAATCGGCATCCTGCATAAGTGCGGTTACAAAGCCCTTTGTACCGTAAGAGCCATCGGCAGTAGTAACGCCAACGTTACAGCCAAGCGCTTTGAATTCTTCTTCATAGAAAATTTCGTCCTTGGTGTTAAAGCCAAGAATTACCGAAACAGACTTCCCTTCTTCTCTTAACTTCTTTGCGAGGTTATAGAGCGGAGGAACGCCCACGCCACCACCGATAAGCAACGGCTTTTCGCCCGAAAGCGAGGTATTATAGCCGTTACCCAATCCGGTGAGTATATCGAGCTCGCCCGAGGTCATTTTAGAGAGCTGTTCGGTACCCTTACCAACGATTTTATAGATGATGGTAAGCGTTTCGGCATCGTAATCCGAAACCGAAATAGGTCTTCTTAAAAACAAGCCGTCGAGCTTTATATTTACGAACGTGCCCGAGGCGGTGATAGCAGAAGTATCACCGCTAAGGCGCATTTTCATTATTGAATCAGTTAGCTTTATGTTTTCGATTATACGAAACATCGATTGCTTCATAGTAAATGCCTCACGCATCAATAGTAGAAATAGTTAACGTAGTTTCTTCGAGAACGTCGAGCAATACTCTTACGGTATCGAGCGCGGTGAAGATAGTAACGTTATTTTCGGTAGCCAAGCGGCGAATTTCGTAGCCGTCGCTTGCTTCGTTAGGCGAATTAATATCACGCGTGTTGATAACGTACGCGATATGACCTTGGCGAATTGCCTCGGGAATTTCGTCGCTATCCTCGTTAATCTTCTTAAGAACGTGGGTACGAATGCCGTTGCTCTTTAGGAACTTTGCAGTACCCTCGGTTGCTTGAATATTAAAGCCGAGGTTGTAGAAGCGTCTGATAAGCGGAAGCGCTTCTTCCTTATCCTTATCGGCAACGGTAGCAAACACGGTACCGTAGTTTTGGAGATGCATACCCGAAGCTTGCAACGCCTTATAGAGCGCGCGATTAAGCTTATCGTCGTAACCGATTGCCTCGCCGGTGGACTTCATTTCGGGAGAAAGGTAAGCATCCAAACCGCGAATCTTAAAGTCGGATCGTAGCCATGTCGTTCTGTGAGCCAA
>JAZRTL010000130.1:0-3049 GCA_045652025.1 Eubacteriales bacterium | reverse complement strand
GGACGTTATCCCCGTTTCCTCGGTTCACGGTACAGGTACGGGCGATATTCTCGATAGAGTTATCGAATATCTTCCCGAGGACGATACTACCGAAGAGGATAAGGATTCTATCCGTGTTGCCGTTATCGGTAAGCCCAACGCGGGCAAAAGCTCAATAATTAATCGCTTCACGGGTGAAGACCGTGTTATCGTTTCGGATATGGCGGGTACAACTCGTGATGCTATCGATACTCCCGTCGAAAACCAATACGGTAAATATATCTTTGTAGATACCGCAGGTATAAGACGTAGCGCAAAGGTAGAGGACAGAATAGAAAAATATTCGGTTATCCGTGCCAATGCCGCGGTAGAAAAGGCGGATGTTTGCTTGGTTCTTGTCGATGCGAACGAGGGCGTTACCGCCCAAGACGAGCGTATCGCAGGTCTTGCTCATAACGCGGGCAAGGCAAGCATAATTGTTATAAATAAATGGGATTCGCTCGAAAAGGATAATAGCTCGGTTAATAAATTCAAAAACGAGGTTTATACCGCGCTCGGATATATGCGCTATGCTCCCGTTGCCTTCGTTTCTGCGCTAACGGGCCAGCGTGTCGAAAAGCTCTATCCCACAATTAACGAAATATATGAAAACGCTAACCGACGTATCACAACGGGTCTTCTAAACGATTTTCTTGCCGATGTAACCGCGCGCGTTCAACCGCCGTCGGATAAGGGTAGAAGATTAAAGGTTTATTATATGACCCAAACGGGTGTATGCCCGCCCACCTTCGTTCTTTTCTGTAACGATGCGGAGCTGTTCCATTTCTCTTACCAAAGATATATCGAGAACTGCTTGCGCGAGGCGTTTGATTTTTCGGGTACGCCTATCCGCTTGGTTATAAAGCAAAAGGGCGAAAACCTAAAAGGAGTATAGCTTATGAGATATTTGTTCGATCTTCTTCCCGGTATCTTCGGGCTTGTGGGTTACGAGGACGGCTTGGTGCTCAATATCGTTTGTTGGGTGCTCGTTGCGCTTGCCGCGTATCTTCTCGGCTCGCTTAATTCGGCTATAATCGTTTCTAAATGGAAATGGGGTCAGGATATCCGCACCTTCGGTAGCGGTAACGCGGGACTTACCAATATGCACCGCGTTTACGGTAAGGATGGTGCAATCTATACCCTAATAGGCGATATTGCAAAGCAGGTAATCGCGGTTCTTATCGGCTCTATCGTGCTCGGTAGATACGGTGCCTACCTTGCGGGCGGCTTCTGTATGATCGGCCATATTCTTCCCGTTTACTATGGCTTTAAGGGCGGCAAGGGCGTTCTTACCGCCGCAACGATGATTTTAATCATCGACCCGCTAATATTCGCGGTTCTGTTCGTGATATTCGCTCTCGTTTTGCTTATAACACGTTACGTTTCGCTTTCGTCTATCATCGCGGCGTTTACCTATCCTGCGGCAATCTCGGTTGCCTACGGTATGGCACACGCGTTCGAGATGTTCTTCGCTCTGTTTATCGGCGCGGTGGTTATCTTTATGCACCGCTCTAACCTCTACCGCCTCTTTAACGGTACCGAATCTAAGTTTTCCTTTAAAAAGAAGGTTAAGGTTCAGGACGTTTTAGATAAAGAGGATAGCGAAAACGATAAACCCACCAACGAGGATAAATAATTTAAAAATAACCAAAAGAAAGGGGGATTAAAATGCCACTTGCCGATAAAGTACGCCCGCGCTCGTTTGATGAGGTTGCAGGTCAAAAGCACCTGCTCGCGCCGAATGCACCGTTTCGCCGTATAATCGAAAGCGGTCATTTGCCCTCTTTGGTTTTTCATGGCCCTCCCGGTACGGGTAAAACCCCCGTTGCCGAGATTGTGGCTAAATCCGCGGGTAAGGAGTTCCACCGTATTAACGCTACGGTCGCCTCGCTTTCGGATATAAAAGAGATACTTTCTATGTCCTACACCATCACGGCGCAGGACGGTATAATATTGTATATCGACGAGATACAGTATTTTAATAAAAAACAACAACAGTCGCTCCTTGAATATGTCGAGGACGGCCGCGTAACGCTAATAAGCTCAACGACCGAAAACCCCTTCTTCTCGCTCTATCCCGCTTTGCTTTCGCGCTCGAGCGTGTTCGAGTTCAAGCCCGTCGAGCCGTCGGATATGCTACCTGCGTTAAGACGCGCGTTTAATATCTGTAACGAAGCAGAGGACAATAAAAAGCAATGTAGCGACGAGGTTCTGCTTTCTATCGCCAACGGCTGCGGCGGCGATGTAAGAAAGGGAATAGGTGCGCTTGAAAACGTCTTTTATTCCTGCGATGACGTTCTTTCGGTCGAGCTTGCAAAACAGCTTTCGCAACGCTCGGGTATTAGGTTCGATCGCGACGGTAACGAGCATTACGATTTGTTAAGCGCATTCCAAAAATCAATTCGCGGGTCCGATCCGGATGCCGCAATTTTCTACCTTGCGCGTATTTTGGAGGGTGGCGACCTTATTTCCGCTTGCAGAAGATTAATGATAATCGCCTGCGAGGATATAGGTCTTGCATATCCGTCTTGTATTCCAATAGTAAAGGCGTGTGTTGATATAGCAACCTCGGTCGGCTTGCCGGAGGCGAGCTTGCCCTTGGCGGATGCGGTCGTGCTGCTCGCAACTGCGCCAAAATCCAATTCTGCGCACGATGCTTATTTTGCTGCGGTTCAGGCAATAAACAGCGGTCGCGGTAGGGAAATACCCTCGTATTTAAGGGATACCCACCGTCCCGATGCGGATACGGGCTATAAATACCCCCATAGCTATCCAAACCACTACGTGGCGCAACGTTATCTCCCGCCCGATATAAAGGAAGGCGAGTTTTACCGCTTTGGCGATAATAAAACCGAACGCGCCGCGCTCGATTACTATAAATTCCTCCGCGGTATAACCGATAAAAAATAGGAATTAAAGAAAAATTAATTAAAATAAACAGCTTTTTCTAAAAAAGCTCTTATTTTTTTGTCAAAAAATGTTGACAAAACTACTATCAATGTGTATAATACTACAAAAAGGTAGACGAAAC